>JAVCCK010000015.1 GCA_030765525.1 Candidatus Lernaella stagnicola | reverse complement strand
TTTCCTGTCGCGAACCCCGTGGGTCGTCACTCTCAACGACGGGTGCCCCCAAAGGGGGGGTTTCCCCCCTTTGAGAAAGCTCCCGGGGTGAAAAAGGAATTCCACCGGGCCGCCCCCCCCCCCCCCCGTGGAAGTAGTGGAAAAGTAAAAAGGGACGGGGCCAATGAGAACGATTGGTTGTCTTTGCCTGACTGCGGGATTGCTTCTTATTGTCTCCTTTTGCCTGGATTTTGATGTGGGATTTGCTTTCGTTGAAACGCTGCAAGCGGAACTTGCGACGCTGGAGGCGGAAAACGCAGAATTGGCGACCGACTTAACCGGGGAGCCCTAGCTCACCCCGAAAGAAACCTAAAAATGGAACAACTATACACGGAAGCGGCAAGCACGATATCGACGTTTATTATAGCTTTGCTGTTTGCTTTGGTTGCATTTGTCGCATTGTACTTCTATTCAAATCGCAATAAAGCATCTAAGGCAAACGGGAAACCTGAAGGCAATATTGAGTACGTTTCATTGGTCCTCCCTAAAAATAAAATCATTATGGCGGTAGTGATCGTTGTGACGTTGTTTTTCGTTGCCGGTTTCTTACGCCTCTACTACGGAGGCGGCATCGGGCTGAAAGTGTTGCCAAAGCATAGTTTTGGTTTTACGGACACGGTTGTGAACCTGGACGACTTGCTTGGAATGCCGCGCATTGTTTTCGCCGCGACGCACCCTGCGGTTAAGCGCCAACTCGAAGAGATTGGCTTTTTGCAAACAGACGAGGAACTGAAGGAAGAAATCATGCGCGAGATGAATGAAACGATTCAACAGAACTTGCGAGATTTCGGCCTTTAGATTCAGATGATGCGTGTACCCTGGTGCCTGTGGGGCTGGAGGCCCCCTGTACTGCGTTATCCTAGCCCGTTACTCGCCTCATACGCAGCATTTTGAGGCGTCCATTTTTCGATGATTGCGAGGGCCACAAACGCAGGGCGGGCGGATACCGGCCCCGCGTGGCGTGCCGTCTTGAGTGCTTGAAGTTCCGAGACATAGGCCCGGCGCGTCTCGGAGGGTAGAAGATCGGCGGCGGTTTTTGTTCGGGCGTGGCTTGCGGCGCGCGAAAACCTCACGCCGCGCGAAGCAACGGCGACAGAAAAAAACATGGGAAAACGAGCCCGCTTGCTAACTTATTGCTAACTCAAAAGAAGAGGGCCTAGGCGACAAGTCGCCCGAGGAAGGGCCTCTTTTCGCGTCGCGTTGGTGACTCTATGGTGACTCAAAAGAAACGGGCCTAGGCGACGAATCGCCTAAGTCCTTGGAATCACAAGCTCCACAGGAGGGGTTCGAATAACGCCTCCGGCGGGACCGCTCTACCGTCGGATTTCTTGGTCAACCAGAAAACGCTGAATCCCTCGTTTTTTGATTTGTTTCTCTTTTGCCATCGCTTCACTTCGTGTCGGTAATTCCATAGACCAAACAAGACGCCAGGGGCCTGGGAATCGTTTGGTGGTTTGGGTGCCGGTGTAGTTTTGATCGTTGTGTCGCTTGAGGCGCTCTTCGAGGTCTGCCGTACTGCCACAATAAAAGCGCCCCGACGTTTCACTCTGCAGCACATAAACGAAAAACATAGAAAATCCAAATAAAAAGGCCCCGCCGTTTTCATGACGAGGCCTCCAAGATGAAGCTCCACAGGAGGGACTCGAACCCCCGACCAATCGGTTAACAGCCGACCGCTCTACCAACTGAGCTACTGTGGACCAAATTATCAAAACGCGACCAATCCCGCCACTGGCGGGACCGCTCTACCAACTGAGCTACTGTGGACCAAATTATCAAAACGCGACCAATCCCGCCACTGGCGGGACCGCTCTACCAACTGAGCTACTGTGGACCAAATTGTCAAACCGCGACCAATCCCGCCACTGGCGGGACCGCTCTACCAACTGAGCTACTGTGGACCAAATTATCAAACGGCAACCAATCCCGCCAGTGGCGGGACCGCTCTACCAACTGAGCTACTGTGGACCACAATCATAAAGAACAACGGCCGGTGTTCACCGGCGCGAGTTCGGGTTTTGCCAAAAAACGGTCTCCATGTCAAGCTGAATAAGAACTCAGTCGGCGCCTGCCTGCAAATTATCCGTGGCGATACCGAGACTCAATCCGCGCGCGCCGCCGTACGCATCCGGTTTGCCGGAGGAGTTTCCTCGTATCTGCTCATTTCATTCTAAACAATGAACGAATCCAAAAATCTGCCGGCGAAAGAACTAGCTCGTAAAGTTCGACGATCAACTATCCCCAGGGGCAACTTTTTCGAAAGCGGCATTTAGAATTCCCCCATCTCCCGGGCATTCCTTCGACCAACGGTAAATCCAGTTCGTTGGGCGTCTCGCATAGCTCCACACGCCCGACTTGCACGACGCCTCCGTCGTCACGACGCCGCTTGCGTGGCACTCAATCCCGCTCCTAGCGAAATCAATAGCCGACCGCCTTACACCACCGAAAGCCACGGCCTCGGACGTTACAACACCGTCTTCGATCTCGATGCCGGCACTATCGACCTGTGCCGCTCGGTCTCGCCCTGAAAGTTTTTCGCATGACCAAAGCCGCTTTCGAGCTTCACACCCAGGTGGCCCGGCGCCTTGGCACCTCCACCCTCATTCACTTCTTCGACGGCGAGCCGCACGACGCAACAGTTCTATAGCCTCTGCCCCCCAGCTCGTAGCTTTCTTAACGTTGCCGGTTAGTTTTTTGAAGCCGTAAACCGCAATCCGTCGAACCTATTTGGTTAACAATTACGACGACTCATCAGTATATCTTTTTTATTTTTATTATTCTTTTTACTTTTTTACTTGATACGCTATCCGTTTCATAATATCGATAGTATACATTATTATGTATTCTTCGTTCTGTTTTTCAATACGGTTTCATTTTTATTGTATAATGGTAATCGTTACCAATAACAAGTCGCCCAAACGTAAAAGGAGAGAGAAATGACTCCGAAAGACGCTTACGCGAAAATTTACGCCGACCCCAAACTACAGAAAGCATTCTCTGAAAATCCAATTGCTGTTCTTGCAGAACTAGGTGTCGAAAGCCCACTGATTGTCGTTAAAACTAACGTGCCGAAACCCGCCGGTGCATTACCAACTCCGGGATCACAGAATTGTGCTTGTGTCTCGATTGGATGCATAGTCTGTGGCGACGTCGGCGCCTAGCGACGTCGATAGACTCGATTCCAGTTCAGAGCGTACGCATACAATATATAAGATTTTTTGTTTCCTTCAATACACTCTTACGTGGGCTTTCATTCACTAGAGCCCACGCGACGCCTTGGGAGCCCAGTTACGCCCAGCGGCCGATAGGTCAAGGATGGTTATGTAAACAGAACCGTATTTTCCTATCGAACTGAATAGACCGGTGGCATAATTCGCAATAGCCGCTGGGCGTAGTTTTCATATGTCTTATCCAATTAGGGGATTGCATTAAACATGAGTTACCTTTCGTGCCACGATGGTGTCACCGTCCGGCAGGTTGGTGAGGTTTTTCTAGCATCGAAACCCGAAATTGGAGCATTCTCTGTTCTGAGAGAAGAAGAACTGCTTCCTTTCGCGATCTTCCAACAATGCAATAATAATTTTGATGAGCTTTCGTCTCATTATTTGCGCGCCGGGATGCCCGACAGTCACGAAATAGCGCAAGGATTCATGGACATGCTAGCCCAGGACGGATGGCTTCGCCGTTCCTATTCTTTAAACGATGGCAGTCCTCTGGAGACTGTGTACTTCACGATTACCAAGCGTTGTAACCTATTCTGCCCTTATTGCTATCTTGGCCGGAATCATAACGAGCAACAGTTCATGTCGTTAGCAGAGGCAGACAATTACTTGACGTTAATCCAGGCGGAAAATCCTAATAGCCACATAATAATTACCGGTGGTGAGCCGCTTATCCATCGCAATTTTTTATCAATAGTCACACTCATCGGCCAGAAAGACCTTCGATGTGCCGTATTGACCAATGGAACGTTGCTCACAAAGGAAATGGCCAGTCGCCTTAGCACATGTGAACATATTTCTTACATTCAAATCAGTTTGGACGGAATCACACAAGACGTACATAATCGAACGCGCGCGGGGTCGTTTGAGAGAACCATGCACGGCATCAATAATGCAATCGCTGCCGGGCTACCTTTCACGTTGGCTCCGACAATCCACAGTGGTAATTTGCATCAGCAAGTGGAAATCGCTCGCTTCGCTGTCAGGAACGGCGGATATTACACACCGAACAACTTTCGAGATTTTCCTCACGCAACACCGGCAGGATTGTCTCTGACTGGAGCGTCTCTCTATTCCACAATTCGCGATGTCAGCAACCACTTGAGAGAAGAGTTTGGCTTGGAGACGTTGATGCGAATTGAGAAGAATACCTCCTTGCGCCTAAACAACCCGGTACCAGACAGGGATAAATCAGTTTGCGGCATAGGTCACATGGTTATTGATATCAACTGGAATGGCGATGTCTATCCGTGCAACCTCCTCCGCGAAAGTAATTTTCTTTTAGGCAACCTGCGCGTGAATGCATTCTCCGATATTTGGGACAGGGTTAACGACCTCGGCATTCGAACTCGCGCTTTTGACATTCAAAAATGCAGTTCATGTGAAGTTATCTCTCAATGCGCCGGTGGTTGCCGAGCTGCTGCGTACTATGCTTACGGCTCGTTCAATCGAGAGGACGATCTATGTGACTCATTGCACGCATCACATGTCGACAAACAAATTAGATCAAGGCAGAGTAGCGATTGAATTCAACCTTACCGATAACTGATCGCGATCAAAAACCGGTTGAAAATGAAGGCCTGCCAGGATCCATGCAACAAGTCGTTCTAAGGGACATCGATATAGATTCGCAAAAAACAATTTCCTGTAATACTGCTCTTTACTTTTGTCCGTCGAGCTCATCCTTTGTCCATGGGCCCATTCTTCTCCGATACGTTATCACCGCTGCCGAACAAATTCTGGCCGACGGCGAAAGAATTGATACCGTATTAAACATCCGATATACGAAGCTTATGCATGAAAATATAAAAATCATTGTCGCCGACGAGACGCAGTCAGGCTTTTACTCTTCGACGGATTTTTCAGTCGTTGGAATGCTCAAGACCAATTATGGACGCCGTCTGGCATTCTATTGTGCTTCCTTGCCTGGCGACCGGATTGACCGCACTGCCGGCATCAACCGGATCGCTGTTGAACCACTGATTCCCTTACGATTGCGCGGTTCAAATGATGAATGCATGATTTTTTTGAATCCCAATGCCATGAAAAAGCACGCCAACTGCGATCTAGACGATAGAGCAATGTCCCTATATGTCTACTTTGATCTTGCTATGAACATTCTAATTAATTTCCAGAACGGCTTTCAAAAAACCAAAAGCTGGTTTCTTCTTGCAGGGGAAGTTAAAAACATTACAATATTCGTAGACTTAAGAGACATTTTAAGCAACGACGCCGTAATACAAGTACATAGGCTCAACGGTGTTAAGACAATATCCAGGAGCGGGCTAACGCGTATTACCTTCGCAGTAACCCTGGCTCACTCTGGAAGTGAGTTGTCGACTATGTTTGCAACTTTCTTTGGTACGCAATCGATCGACGTTATAACAAATCTAACGAAACAAAATACACAATGAAAACTATTGATATTTACGCGCCGCTGCCCGATCACTCCAAGCTGAATATTCAACAAGCGCGCGACATATGCGAGCAACTTAACCGAGAATTGATACCGTATCTATACTCAAGGCTCAAGGATATCTACGCGATGAAAGAAGTAGATACTAAGGCGTTTGTCCGGATTTATGAGCTCGAGTCCAGAATTTGTGAAATAAAACTATATCAGCGTTCATTAGCGGCCAAATTCGGTATGAATCACTTTTTTGTTCCCGCTCAGGAGAAGAAATTGGATATTACGGATATCGATTCCGATGGAGACTCGTATATTTCTTGCATTGGAAGTCTTTTTCATTGCCCGCTAAGTTCAGACCATATTCATGGACCGATCATTGCCTATCATGTCGCCGTTGCCGCAGAGACCCTGCTGAAAAGCGATGAACGTCTTGTAGAGATTGAACGAATTACTTGGCGAAAGGTGTGTAGAACCGAAGTGAGAATATTGGTCGTGGATGCCGGCAGGCGCTCCCTGGAGCAAGCAGAACGCTGTATAGTGCAGGGTGTGATTGTAACCAGTGGAAAAAGACGCTTTGAGTTTCAAGCGCTGGAGATTCCGGAGAACCCGGTTGTAGCTGAGGTGGCCGATTCAGAGCCAACGGCCAACGTGTTTGCAACCGGCAAATTTCGTATCGACCGTGAAAAAGATGTTTACGAAATGGATCTCGATACCTCATTCATAACTGACTTTATAACGAAAGAGCGAAAGACTGGCTCTTTCATGCTTTATTCGCTTCTTGACTTACTTTCGCGATTCGTTTCCAGTGTTTCACCTACTGACGAAACTGGACCATTACTCTTTTGCACGCTTGCAGAGTTTCCAATTCCGAAAAAACTTTCGAAAAAGGTTTCGCTAGATATCCGCATTCGCAGGAAAGACGCGATTCGGTCGCGTTCCGGATTCCTCTTAATTCCCGCCGACGTTCGGCTCCATCCCCACCAGAGTTCATACGGCGAGGGGTGGTTTGCCGAAGCGTGGGACCAGAAGAAAGCTACGAAACATCTACGAACTTAGTCGGACATCTGTCTCCATACTACTGTAGACCACAATCACAAAGGACAACGGCCGGTGGATAGGTGGGCCCTGCCCCGGTGTCCGGACACCAAGCCCGTTCAACCGACTTGAGGCCGCAAGCGCCGCCAATAGGGATAGGCCCACAGTAGGAAGACCGCCAGCCCCAGCACAATGAAGCTCCAGGAGAACAGATACACGTTCTCCAAGCTCGTCTGCTTGGCCCAGAAACCGGTGATGTAACTGCCCACGCCGATGCCCAGGTCGAAGCTGATAAAAAAGGTCGAGTTCGCGGCGCCGCGCTCGTTGGGCTTGGCCACGCTGTTGGCCATGGTTTGCAGAAGCGGCATGATGATACCGAAGCCGAAGCCGATCATGCCGCCCGCCATCGCGAACTGCCACGCGTTGCCCACGAAACTGAGCCAAAACAGCCCGGCCGCAAAAAGCGCCATCGCCCCGACAACCGGCCCGCGGATCTGACCGCGATCGAAGCCGCGTCCAAACAGCACGCGCGCCAAAATCAGGCAGACCGAAAAGACGACGAAAAACGGGCCGGACGAGCCCAGGTCTTTTTCGGCCGCATACAGACTGGCGAAAACCAGCGCGCCACCGTACGGGAAGGTGAGAAACAACATTGTGATCGACACGGGCAGCGCCTTTTTCAACAACAAGTCGGCGATGCGAAACGGCCGCGGTTTCTCCGGCGACGGCGCGCCCCGGGTCATCACACCGACGCCGAGCCCGACAAATGAAATCAGCGATAACGCCACAAACAAGACGGTCGATCCCCACTGCGCCATGATCGCCAGCCCGATCACCGGTCCGATCGCCGTGGCCAGCGGAAACGCCAAGGCAAAGATACCGATCCCCTCCCCCCGGCGCTGAACCGGAAGAATATCCACCACCATTGTCGAGGTCGCCGTGGTAACGGTCGCCCAGGTGCCGCCGTGCAACAGCCGCACACAAATCAGGCCGATCATGCCGCCGGCCAGCGCGTACGCACCATACAGAGCGGAAATTAGAACGAACGCCGTCATGAACACGGCGAAACGCGGTAGGGAGTCCAGCAAGTAACCGGCAAAGGGTCGCACCAACAATCCGGCGATCGAAAACACGGCGATCACCATGCCGATCTGGCTGTTGTCGAAGCCGAAAACATTGCGCATATACAGCGGCAATGTCGGCATCAAAGCGAAAAAGGACGAGGCGAGAAAGAGGTTGGAGAATGTCACCGCCAAAAAAAGCCGCGTGAAAAGGGGCGGTCGATCAGAGGCTGATGAATTTCGCGGGCGCATAAACCGTCCTACGTTTCGTTGGCAGTTACCGGAAACCGGCAATCCCGCCGCGTGTTGCGGCCTCGGAATCGCGGCCACCGAGCCGCACAAAGGTTAACCGGCCAACCCCGACAAAAAAAGGGGCAGCGGCGACCCGCTTCCATTTCTTCGCAAGCTGTTCGGATTAGGTCACGCAATGGTCAGGATTCGAGGAACCGACATGCCGGCCGTCAACCTGGTGATCACCCTATTTGAACACAAACTGCAGGCCCACGTTGACGTGGAACATCGCGTTACCGACTTGATTGATGCTCGCGCCGAATTCGGGGAAGACGTGAAACGGTCCGGCGACCTGGATGCGGCAACCCACGAACAGGTCGTTCTGAAGACCCCACCCCGGTGAGATCAAGAGCAGATCGTCGTCGTCACCATCGTCGTCGTCATCGTCATCTTCGAGTTTCATGCCGTAGAAATAGATCGCCTGCGGACGGTATGCAAAGACCGGTTCCCAGCGGCCGAAACGACGGCTTACCAACAAAGTCGTCATCAGGTTCGAATTGATCAGGCCAATGCTTACGCCCGGCATCAACGCCAGCGAGAGAGGTTTGTTCTCTTCGTCGAGCAGCCCGAATTTCAGGTCCGCGGTCGTCACCGTCGCGTACGGATTGTAGCCGCCGCCGGGCATGAAATTCGTTTCGATCTTGCCCCCGAGGTCAAGCCACGGGTTGAGGCCGGCGCGACCGCTCACCCCGGCGCCGTAAAAAGTGCTGTCCCCCACGAAGTGGCCGGATCCGATCACGCCGAGTTCGAATTCACCGCGTTCCAGCGTTTTGGCGGTCGTCAAATTGGAATAAGTCGTACACGACGCCAGCCCGAACAGGTTAAAGCCAAAGAATACGAAAACGGCAACCACATTTCGATAATCGAACATGACGTTTCCAAATCTTCATAAAAGAGTTGCGCTTTTTCTAAAAAAACCAAACGAATACAGAAATCTACAAAGCAGCCTCTCTCTTTGTCAAATCGATGAAATTCCGTCTCATGATGACCGCCCTGTTTTACCGAATCTTTACAAATAGGCCCTTTCGCGTGACAAAAGCTTTACGATGGTCGAGTAAATTGATTTGCAGTCGAATCGGGAACGGCAAGCTTTAGGAGATACACGCATGAAACGAACGGCATGGTTTTGGATGGCACTACTGTTGATTCCGGCGCTTTTGTTGGCCGGCGCCTGCGGCGACGACGATGACGACACCGCCGATGATGACGACAATAACGACAATGACGACGACACCGCCGGTGATGACGACAATAACGATAATGACGACGACGCCGCAGAATACGATTACCCCATTGTCGATACCAACCAGACAACGTGCTACGGCAATGCGAGCGCCATAGGTTGTCCATCGGCAAACGGCTCGTTCTTCGGCCAGGACGCGCAGGTCGACGGCCCTCAGCCCGCGTACGAGGATAACGGCGACGGCACCGTCACCGACCTGGTCACCGGCTTGATGTGGCAGCAGGACCCCGGCGACAAGATGTCGTTTGGTGAGGCCGCTGCGGGTGCGGAGAGTTTCTCACTCGCCGGTTACGACGATTGGCGCCTGCCGACGATCAAAGAACTGTATTCCCTGATTCTCTTCAGCGGCGTCGATCCCAGCGGGTACGAGGGAAGCGACACCTCCGGCCTGGTGCCCTTCATAGACGACGAGGCCTTCTCTTTCGCATACGGCGACACCGGCAGCGGGCAGCGGATCATCGACTCACAGTGGGTGACCAGCAGCACGTACGTCGCCACCGTGATGGGCGGCAACGAGTGCTTTTTCGGCGTCAACTTCGCCGACGGACGCATCAAGTGCTACCCCACCGCCAATTCGCCCAGCGGTTACTTCACGATTTACGTGCGTGATACCGGCGCGTATGGCGCCAACAGCTTCCATGACAACGGCAACGACACCGTGGCCGACGACGCGACCGGCCTCATATGGCAGCAAGACGACAGCCAACAGGGCATGGTGTGGGAAGACGCCCTCGCCTACTGCGAGGATCTCGAACTTGGCGATCGCGATGATTGGCGTTTGCCCAATGCCAAGGAACTGCAGAGCATCGTCGATTACGATCGCTCGCCGGATACTACCTCATCCGCGGCGACCGACCCGGTTTTCAATGTCTCAAGCATCACCAACGAGGCCGGGCAAACCGACTTTCCGTTCTTCTGGACCAGCACGACGCACGCGAATTTCACGACGGATCACGACGGTGCCAACGCCGTCTACGTCGCGTTCGGCAGAGCCCTCGGATACATGGATGGCAATTGGATTGACGTACACGGCGCGGGCGCCCAACGCAGCGATCCGAAAGAAGGCGATCCGGCCGACTACCCGGAGGGCCACGGTCCCCAGGGCGACGCGATACGCATCTTCAACTACGTCCGTTGCGTATGTGACGACCCGAACGCCGGTGTTGGTGACGACGATGATGACGATAACAACGACGATAACGACGACAACGACGATGACTCGACGCCGCCGGGTGAGCCGCCGCAAGAAGCCATCGACGCCTGCAACGACAAGGACGAAGGTGACGATTGCGAATTCGAGGCGCCGGAAGGCACGTTAACCGGCACGTGCGAAATCCGGGAGGAACTTCTGGTTTGCGTGCCCGAGGGCGCACCGCCTCCGCCCCTGCCCGCGTTCGAGAACTAGGTTGTTCAGTATTCCGGAGTTTCGCTGACCTCGAGGTCGAACCGACGCCAGCACATACTGTAGTAAGTGCCGTCGAACCAACTATCAGATAGTGAACTGATCAGCCAGCCACCGCGACTGTCGCCGTCCAGATACCGTGAGGCAAAGATCGCCGGATAACCGGGGTGGAAGGTTTCGGTCCAGCCGCCGGTCCAGGATTGCACGGTGATTTTCGTCCACGGCCCCCACGGTTGCGGCGCTTCGTAGAAGATCCACTCGTACACGGCGCGGGTGCTGTAAAGGTAGCGGTTCAGTTCCGGCAGAAAGATCACGGATCCCTGGCCGATGCCGCTGTAGTCGTGCGTGTACAGCGTGTCGTCTTCGATCACCGGCACTTTGTCTTCGATGTCGGCCGACCAAATCGGCGCGTCGCCATCGAAACCCGCGACAAACTCCCAATCTTCGCGGTTAAGAATGCTGTCGCTGGGCACGCGGGCCAAAAAGAGTTTGGTTTGGTCGAAATCCTCCGCGAAACGCCAGTTGTAATCCAAACCGTATACATACGTGTACTCGTCCACCGCGTGCTGCTGGCACTTGCCGTAATCGAGAAAAAAACCGGTCGTGAACACGTGGTCGGTGAACATCGGCTGCGAGCGATCCACGTACCACGTTTCGCCCAAATCCGGCGTGACGGAAATCGAACCGTGTGGCGCGTCGCCAAAAGGTTCTTCGGTCAGGAAATTAGCCAGGTTTTGGTAGAACATGTAGAGGTTGCCGTCGACACACACCAAACCGGTTGGCTTGCGGGAGTACTTCCAATGCTCCGGCCCCCATTTGGCGGCAACGTAGGCACCGTACGCTCCCGGAATAGCCTGTCCCTCCAAGTTCGGCGGCTCACCTTCGACCACGTTGAGAACCACTTCGCCGAATACGCGGCCGAATCCGAAGCCGTCGCCGTTGGCGGTGTAAAGCCGATCGTCAGGACCCCAGGCGTTGGCCCAGAGATCACCGGTGGATCCCGGGACCCAACGGTTGACTAGTTTGAATTCGGTGCCGTCGGCTGCGTCGACGTTCAAGATGGGATAAGAAGGCACGGGCGCCGTGTCGTCGTCGTCATTGTCGTTGTCGTCATTGTCGTTGTCGTCATTATCGTCGTTATTGTCATTATTGTCGTCATCGTCGTTGTCATCATCGTTGTTATCATCGTCGTCATCATCGGCACCGACGGAGGAATTGCCGTCGTCATCGCCGCCCGAACCGCAAGCGACAAAAGCCAAAAAAAGGCAGAGTGCGACCAAGACCTGTAGCGTTGAATAGGTTTTCATCTCAACTCCCAACCTAATGATTGTAGCTGCAAACTCGCCGAATTTCGAGTATGACATGTGAGCGAACGGACTGACCGACGGCGTACCCCCTCGAAATAAAGGAGCGCCCATGAATATTACGTACTCGTTCGATGTGAGCGATGTGTCCGCGCTGTCCAGACGAATCGCCGTCTCGTCGTCTCGATATCGTTGGGCGCGTCGCGCTGTGCTGCTGATTGGCGCCGCGGTCGTGTTTTCGGCCGCCTGGCCCGGCGAAGAATCCCAGGCACCATTTTGGGCCTATATGGTCGTGGGCGTGTTCGGGATTGCGATCTGGGCCGTGTTGCTTTGGCTACTAACACGGTTTTTGTCCCCCCTTCTGAATCGCTTTTTGTTTCGCAAAGCGGAAAACCCGATGTTCGGCCAACCGGTAACTCTCACCTTGGCCGGCGACTACTTTACGATCGAAAGCCCCCATTCGAGCGGAAAAACCAAATGGAGTTTGGTCCATCGATTCGACGTTACTTCGACGCATGCCTTTCTTTTCGTGGGCTCGTTTCAAGCGTACGTGATCCCGCGCGCGAAGGTCGTTTCGGGCGATTTCGACGCCTTTACGGCCGAAGCCACGCGCCTCTGGAAACTCTACACCAGCCGTAATTAGCCGCCGCTCGCGCGAGCGCCGCTCCGGCCCCGGCGTGCTAAACTAAAATTCGTCGAAAAACGCAACAACGATAGAAACAGAGTGTCTAAGTCGTTATGACCGATCACGAAGAACACGGCGCCTCCGCGAATACCGTGAGTCCCCCAAGCAGCCGCGCCATGCGCTTGGTATTTGTCGGTGGACCGCTGGTGGGTGTGGCGATTTTCGCCGCGCACATGCTTGCGCTTTTCCTTCTTCGTCCGTTGCTCGGCGACGGCATTGTAACCCCGCGGCTTAGCTGGCACGTGAAATTGCAGGTTGTCTGCGCCTTGCCGTTTTGCGTATTGTACGCGCCAATCATCGTAGCCCTTGTCGCGGTGATAGCCGAACGGAATAAGAAAAGCCTGAGTTCGCTACGCTGCGCCTTGGCCTCGCTTGGCGCTGGGTTCGTTTTCTTCCTCGCGGCCTACGCTCAAATGGGTAGCTGGGAAACGGTGCCGGGCGCGCTTAACCAATTTCCGTGGGTTTGGATCGGCGCGTTCGCGTTAGCCGCTGTGGCGATGTTTTTCACCGCGCGCCCCGACGAAACAACCACGTCTCTCTGGGCCTCGTTTCGCCAAAGCCTTACGGAACGACCGGTGTGGATTATCTCGATCGCCGCCGGATTGCTCGTGCTGGGCCTCGTCTTAGCCTGGAATCATCCGACACTCTTGACCCTCCTAATACTCCTCGGATTCTTCGCCGTGGTTATTTTCTGTCTGGCCTCGGTCGCCGTAGCAAATCTCAACGCCCGCATCAAAAGACGCTGGATCCCGACGTTGGCGACCTTGGCAATCTTCATCGCCGGCGCACTGGCCGTGTTTTTATCCGCCATGGTCGCGGGCGGGATCGGCAACGCCGATCTCTGGACCAACCTCGATGCGGCAATCGTGATGGCGCAAGACTTCGGTGGCCTCGCGTCGCTACCACCCTCGGCCCGCGCTTTGGACGGAACCGTTGTCGGCAGCATGTTTACACACCCGGTGTTTCTGCGGTTCATCGCGGACCCGGAGGATATTGACCGCTGGCTGGCATCCTCGCCGGGACTGGAAGAAAAACCGCCCGATCCGTTTCCGTCGCATTTGGACTACGGCGGACCGCTTTGGGCGCCCGAGGAATTCGGCACGCATTTCCGATTGTTTCACGCCGACGGAAACGGCAACGGTGGCTACGTGATCGTCAATGACGACACGCACACGGTATTCGTGGATGTTTCGTGGAGCTAGCGGATATATAATTTACGCTTATTAAACAATCAGATGTATATCACTTTACTCGATTTCGATCTCAAAACGCCGCATGCCGTAGCGGTAGTAGCGGTTTTCGTAGAGGTCCAGAAGCGAGGACACCAGCCAACCGCCGCGCCCGTCGGCATCCAAATAGCGTGACGGAATGACCGTGGCGTAGCCCCCCATCCAATCTTCCGATCCGGGCTGTTCGTGCCAAGGCTTGATGCCGCAGCGAGTCCACGGCCCCCACGGGAACTCGGCCTCGTGGAAAATCCAGGCCGAATCCGACCACGTCGAATACAAATATCGGTTCAACGCCGGAATGTAGACGATCGAGCCCTGGGACACGCCGGTCAAACCGGCATACTCGGTTTCATCCTGCAGCACCGGTGCCTTCTGCTCGATGTCGTAGGACCACGTCGGCTGCCCGCCGTCCAGGCCGGTGAAGAACTCCCATTGGTCGCGTTCGGGGATGCGGTCGGCGAGCACGCGCGCCAGGTACATCTTCGTCGAGCGATACCCTTCCGAGTAGCGCCAGTTGTAGTCGAGTCCGTACACATAAACGTACTCATCCATGGCGTATTGGTTGCAGCGGCCGTAGTCGAGGAACATCCCCGTGGTGAAAACGTGGTCGTGGAACATCGGGGCCGTATCGTCCCAGTCCCACGTGCGCCCGTAATCGTCGGACCACGAGATCGAAGCGGCCGGCGCATCGCCAAATTCGTTGTCGGAAAGGAAGTTCTTCAAGTTCTGATAAAACAGATACAGTCGACCATCGACGCAGGTGATGCCCGTCGGCTTATGCGAGACCTTCCAGCCCTGCGGCGGCCACAAGCGGCCCAGGTGTTGCCCCCAAGCCTGCTCGATCTGTTCCCCTTCCATGTCCGGCGGTTCGCCCCATAAGCGGCTGACCTTCATATCCGCCCAAACCCAACCGAAGCCGAAGCCGTCGCCATTAGCGGCGTAGAGGTTGCCGTCGTCGGCCCATGCCGTCGGCCACAGGTCGCCGCAGGAAGAGTTGAAAACAACCGGCGGCCCCATATAGGTCACGGCGTCTTCGGCGAGCACATTCAGGATAGGTACCGAGGGCGGCGGGCTGAAATCGTCGTCGTCATTGTCGTCGTTATCGTTGTTGTTATCGTCGTCGTCGTTGTCGTCATTATCGTCGTCGTTATCGTCATTGTCGTCGTCGTCGTCATCACCGGGCAAGCCGGTGTCGTCGTCATCGTCATCGTCGTCGCCGCTGCAAGCAACGGCGAGGCATAGAAAAACCAAACCCAATATGATCGGGAACAGCGCCCCAAACCGCATCAGCTCTTACCTTCCTCCCCGGCGGCTGCTCCTCCGGCCTATAAAAACGGCCCATAGAACATGACGGTAAACCCAGAGCCCGCGATGATCCCCACTTCGCTGCAGCCCGTCGCGTCGCAGTCAAAAACATGTGCCGTGTTGTGAACCGGCGAAGTGTAGTCCCAGTCGAACAAGATCAAATCGGGCGCCCAATCTCCAGTCAGGTCGAAATTCGTTTCGATATACTGTGTGCTATGGGAGCCGGCGTCATGGTTGAAAATTTCCGTGAGGGCTTCGCCCTGAAACACTTGCATGGTGAGGTCGTATTCCCATTCCGAACCGGTCCAAGTCGTGTACGTGGACAGAAGCGCTAAATCGAGCGCGCCGTCGTTGGCGAAATCGGTCAGCGATACCCGCATGTTTCCCGACGCGCCCAGGTCAATCGTCCGCACCGCCGCGCCAAGCGTGTTCGAATCGATATCAAAGAAGCTAAGCTCGCCGACGCGGCCGCTGCCTCCCGGATAACTGTCGTACAACGCGAGATCCGGGTTATCGTCGCCGGTGAAATCATAGCCGATTACTGCGTCGTTGCGTCCAAAGTAGTACGCCACGCCGCTGCTGTGACCGACCGGGGACGAGAAATCGAAAAGCTCCGCGTATCCACCGACGCCGGTGTAGCCGGTATACGCCGTTCCGGTCGAAGGCGAACTCAAGGTCGAGATGATGTCGTTCACTCCGTCCAGATTGAAATCCGCGACGGGACCGGCGCTAGTGTAAAGATCCGTCACTTCCGTCGTCGAGAACACCTCGTCGAGATCCGCCCCTCCCAGAATGATTACCTGGGAAGTCTTGATCAAGGTAATCGGGTCGGTATAGGTGCGGAACATAAATATTTCGTGGGTGCCGTCGCCGTCGAGGTCGCCAAGACGAAAACTTGAATAACCGGGGATACCAACATTGATCGGGTCGGATACTGCATTCCGCGCGCCGGTTTGCGTGTCATAGACACGAAATTGCTCGTAGGTGCTGCCTCCGTCCTCATATTCAACCCGCACCACCAACTCGTGAACGTCCGAAGCGGTCACGCTGGCCGCCGTCGGGAAAACGGACGTGCCCTCGGCGTTGTGCAGAAACGAAAGGAATTCTGTCGCTCCACCGCTAATCTCGACGGCCATTGCCCACTCGTTGGCGGGATCCAATACGCGATACACTTCCCCGGACTTGCCGCCTTTGCATCCGCCGCCTGCAATGTTGATCAACAATTCCGGAAAGCCGTCGTTGTCGATGTCGAGGGGCATGGCACGCGCGTCGCAGTCTTCAAATGGACCAAACTCCTGCGCGGGCTCAGAAAACTCACCATTCATGTAAATCTCATAGCTGCCGACGGGTAGTGCTTTGGGGGAGATGGTTCTCAGCGAGACGACCACATCCCAAATTCCGTTGTTGTCGAAATCAGCCATCGAAACGTCCGGGTATAGACCATCGCCGACGTAGGAAAGGATCGTTTCCTGAGTCCAGGTGCTTGGATCCAGCAACATGTAGTGCGTTTGCCTCTCGGAAGTGGAGGTGTACATACTCATGAAAATTTCATTCTCGCCATCGCCGTCATAATCAACCGGAGGAATACAATTGGCCGTCGGGTACGAAATCGGCGTGTCATCATCATCGTCATCGTCGTCCCCCGTCGTATCGTCATCGGCGGTTGTGTCATCGTCGCCTGCCGTGTCATCGTCGCCGCTATCATCGTCGCCGCTATCATCATCACCGCTGTCGTCATCGCTTGCATTAGCGTCGTCGTCATCATCGTCGTCGCCGCAGTCGCAGCCGGCAACTGTGATAACGAAAACCACCATCAACACAAGAAAAGCCAACAAAGCCAATCACTTCATCATCACACACCTCCCACCATCTTTGTTTTCAATCGTCAACCGCAATTCTCCCTGCTCTTTGGCGGTAAGGCAAGACTTAACACCTCGAAAGTGTCGATATTGGACTTTTTGCAAGCCGGTTATGCGGTTTGAGGGTTGGCTTTGTCTAGAGGTTCTGCCGAATCCGTTTTTCCCACGGATGAATCGGCCCTCGATATTTTGCCGCGTGGCGGCTGGTTCACTCGACGCGACACCCTTTGGCCGCAAGTAAAAAGCTCTGGTCTTCGGCGTCGAGCTCCCCGCTGCGATCCAAATCGGCGCCGTCGCACCAATCATTCTGCTCATCGCAGGCGGCTCCCTGGCCGTGGAGCGACCAGGCGTGATTGAACAGCGAACTGTCGGCGTCGTCGACAAGACCGCTGCCGTCCAGATCCACGACGCCGCAACCCAGCTTCGCCCACGCGCAGTCCAGCGTGTGCGGATCGGTCGTGCACAGATACGCCTCATGCCACAACATGATTTCCGAAAAACGCCGGTGGTGGTCGTTTTCAGTCGCCTGCCACTCGCCGTCGGTGCCGATACACTCGTACCCGTCGCCCGCGCGCCGCACCGGCACCATATCGCCCCACACGTCGAGATAGCGATCCTGAATCCAGGTGTTGCGGCTCCAAAGGAAGCCGTAGTCGGGATGCAGGATCGAGTCGTAAATCTGCTGATCGGTCATCAGCGGCCGTTCTTCGGTATCCGGCATGGTGAGATGTTCTTCGAGGAGGGCGATTCGCTCATCACCCAAGTCGAATCCGGCGAAATCCGCCAGCGGCGTATCCAAGTCGTACATGCGGCCGTACAGCGCCGCCATATACCGCAGGTTGCCCACATTGGAGAGAATGGCGTCCGCCTCCTCTCCCAATTCGGCGTGCGCTTTTTCCCAGGCGACGGCGTCGTCTTTGATTCCGTACACCAGGTCGACGAGAATGTACGTGATATCCATCAAGTTCTGCAGCGTCTGGCGCGCCTCGCGGTACAGCGGGTCGTCATTCGCATAACGCGCGTACTCACAAAGCGCCACGGCGCCCAGCACCATTTCTTCGAAATCGTCCACCGTGCTGCCCAGCAAACCGAACCACAAATCGGGGTAGAGGAGCCCCAAGAAGTGCGCCACGTCGTACCACGGCACCCCCAGTACCTCGAAGCCCAACAAGTCGCCCCACGTCGCGCCCAAATAGGCGTCGTCGATGCTCGTGCAGTTGGGCACCGGCGCGGTCAGCGGCCAGCCCAGCAAATCGAAGATGTGCTGGATGCCCTGCGAGACGAAATCGCCCGGCATGGGCAAGGCGGGCACCGGGTGCTGCAGCCCCTCGCTGCTGACGGCCTGCGCCATGTACACCATCGTGCAGGAACCGAGGCTGCCCAAATCCTGCCATTCGATTTCCCAGTGGCCGTCGGGGCGATTGTGTCCAGCCGGCGTGAGGGTTTCGTAGTCCGTGAATTCGTCGACGGTCATTTGAATCATGCCCGCCTCGGCAATCGCATCACCCGTGCGGTTACCGGCGTCGGCGGCTCGTTGCGCGGCCTGCCGCACGTCCGCGGGCAAGTCACGAGTTTGCAGCGCTTCGAACGCCGCGAGATACCCCATCGCGTAATCGGTGAAGTTGTCTCGCGAATTATGGTTGCCCCAATAGGCTCCTTCCCACTGATACCCTTCCGGCACGCGCTTCCACGACGAACAGCACTCACTCAGGCGCAGGTAGTTCGGCAATTGGTGTTGCGACCATGACACGGCAAAGCTGGCCAGGGACTGAATCGCCTTGTGGTTGAAGTAATATTCCTCGGGGTTTTCCCGGTACGTGAACACAACGTCCTCGTAGAACGTGTCGAGTATTTCCTGCTCCAGGTCCGACGGGTAGGTAACCGGCGGCGTGATCGCCTCGCCCAGGCGCGTGCGGTCGATGGTTCCGTCCACGCCGTTCATGACGCGCTTCCACGCCGGCAGCGCCTCGCGGCAGGTCAAGCCCGGATGGCCCGAAACGGCCTCGTTGAATGCCAAGCCCTCGAACATACGGATCAGCGATAGCTCCAAGAAACGCCCGCCGATGGCCTGGTATAGCTTCCACGTCGAAAACGCGGTCATGCCGATGGGGCTGTTGTTGTCGGGACCCGGCACCACCTCGTACTCGTCGCCGGTTTTCGCGTAGTACACCGTGTCGAAAGCATTGGCGAACACGGCGTCGCCAGCCAAGCCGAAGCGGTTGAGCGCCAGCGCCGCACGCTCGCTGCGTTCGCGATAAAGAAGTCGAAACGCATCGGCCTTGGCGTCTGGATTTATCTCGGGCGGCGGGTACGTGTCGTCGTTGTCGTCGTCGTTGTCATCGTCATCATCGTCGTTGTCGTCATCATCGTCGTCGTTGTCGTCGTCGTTATCGTCGTCGTCGTCATCATCAGTGACCGCAGAATCGTCGTCGTTGTCGTCGTCGTCGTCATCGTCGTCGCCGCAACCGAATGCGAAAGCCACCACGACAATCAACAAAAACAGGAAAAACAGATTGTGCGCCTTGGTCTTCATGAGCCACCCCTCTTTAAAAAACAAGATATTGTATCCGGCCGCCGCCACGGGTAACACCCCTTCGCCGCCGGTAATTAATTGCCCCGTGCGTCTTGCCGATCGGCAACCGTGGGTTATCTTTCCTGTGAATCGACATGAAAAAACAAACTGGAAAATGATGAGGTTACCGCATGATTTTCGGAAAAGCCCGCGTCCTCCGTTACATTGTCCTGTTTGCCGTAGCGTTCGGCTTTCTGCTGATTCGGACGTATTGGCAACAACCAATCGCTTTAGCGGAAGGTGACGCCGAGATGACGAAAACGGTTTATGACTTCCACGCCCAGACCCTCGACGGAAACGACGCCTCGCTTGCCGAGTACAAGGGCAAGGTTTTACTGATCGTCAACACCGCCAGCAAATGCGGGTTCACGCCGCAATACGAGGGCTTGGAGAAGCTGTACGAGACCTACAAAGACCGCGGATTCGCGGTGCTCGGATTTCCCTGCAACCAATTCCGAAACCAGGAGCCGGGATCGGCCGCCGAGATCAAGAAATTCTGCAAACTGAATTACGGCGTCACCTTCCCCATGTTCGGCAAAATCGACGTCAACGGCAAAAACACCCACCCGCTGTACGTTTTCTTGAAAAATGCGCAACCGGGCTTACTGGGTTCCGAAGGCATCAAGTGGAACTTCACGAAGTTTCTCGTCGACCGCAACGGCAACCCGGTGCAACGCTTCAGCCCGCGAACCGAACCAAGCGAACTGACCGACGATATCGAAAAATTGCTGAACCAACCGGCGAGTTGAGCTACCTCATCGGCCCTCGTACACGTCGCGGAGCAGCGCCGCCGCGCAACTGCGGAACGATGCCGGCAACGCCGGGAAAGTGACCGCTCCCCACGGCGCTTCGAAATCCACGCCTTGTTGTAAGACTGCGCCGCGTGTGGCGACCAATTTGCTGGAGGTAGAAAATGCCACGTGCATATCAGGCGGTGGTTGTGATCACTATCGCGTTAGCGGTCTTCGTAGCCGTTACGACACTTTCCGCGGCCGATCCGTGGACCGGAACCATCACGGGAGCGCATCCAGTGCAAAACGCAATGAGCAACTTCACCGGAAACGACACTTCGGCGCCGCTTATCGATAAAAAGTCGCCCGGCCGGATCGAAACGGCGACGTTCGGACTGGGCTGCTTCTGGTGTCCCGACGGAGTCTTTGGAACGCTGCCCGGTGTGATCCGCACGCGGGTCGGTTATGCGGGCGGCACGAAAGCGAACCCCACCTACCATAGTTTGGGGAATCACACCGAGACGATCCAGGTGGACTTCGACCCCCGACGGATCACGTATGCCGAATTGCTGGATGTGTTCTGGCGGAATCATTCACCGACGCAACGTCCGTGGTCGCGCCAGTATAGGTCGATTGTGCTGTACGAGAATGACGCGCAAAAACAGGCCACATTGGAAAGCCGCGAACGTTGGCAAAGCAAGTCGGGCAAAAAGCTTTACACGGTCATTGAACCACTCGATCGTTTCTATCGCGCCGAGGACTACCACCAGAAATACAACCTGCAGAAAGACGCGGCGTTGATGGCTGAATTGCGGGCAATGTTTCCCAACTTCGGCGCCTTTGTCGACTCCACCGCGGTCGCCCGTCTCAACGGCTACGTCAGCGGCGACGGAAAGCGCGAGGTCCTGTTGCGCGAGATCAATGACTATGGTTTGTCGGTCGGCGCCCGGCAGCGATTGCGCGCGGCGGTCAAGCGCTGACGAATCGCTAAGCAGCATGAATCAGGGATGTGGCGGGATTGGGAAACGGCCGCGACGCTTCTGAATTACTTCGGCGCGACTCGCAGAATCGGCACCAAATACACGACCACGAGGTACACGAAAAGCGCCACAACCGGTAGCAACATCGCTAACCCGCCTACCAGCAACGGCTTGCCGCGCCCCCGTACCAAAAAGGAAGGCAAATTCTGCGGCGCCGCATGCAACAGTTGCGCGCCCCACGCCACCATGTGCGCGCCGCGAAACAGCGCCATGAACACGAAGCCCAACGACACCGACCAGGAAACGACGTCGATCAGCACCGAGGCCGGCAGCAAAACAATCAAACCTTGCCAAAAGTTCAGGCCGATGTTTATCCGGGACTTGGGATTTTGCGCACGCGTTACTTCATAGACACGCCCGAAATAGGAAGCACCCATTACCCAGGCGACAATCAGCAGTTCCGCCAGCAGCCATTTCCATGGTGTCATTATCCACTTTCCTTCTCGGCGACGAGGCGTACCGCCGGCCAATGCATTGTCGGAGAACGCGTGATTATACCACCGGAACAACGAACCTGAAAAACGCCTTCGCTTCCGGCGGTCGGCACACCGCTACTCGCTCGTCATGAAGGGACGCGTATGCCCTTCGACAAATCACACGTGCTATCGCCTTTGCCGGGGGTTTCAATACTTCGCCGGACGAACCGCCCAATACTGAGCTATTTTATGTTGCAATAACTACTTTTTTCCTTGCCATGTGCTGACACGATGGCTATTTTTATTCCGGATGGTGGTTCGGTGATAACCGGACATGGTGGGACAGGCGGTTACGCGGCACACAAGTGGTTGGGTTAGCTGGCGTGACGGTAGGTGCTCAAACTTCCGGTCCAGGTGAGTGAAACCGTTGCCGACGCAAACCATGGATCCAATGTCGCTTAGAAAACCGAAATATAAAAATGAATAAAGAGAAAAGTTGAACGATGCCGCAATTCGCTTTCCCCTGTTAAGCGGGTTGTGGCATCGGCCTTTTTCAGGACCCGACCTTCCCCCCTTCCTTGATTTACAAAAAACGGAAAAGCCGTTAGCCTTTCGCGCACTATCTGCATACGGAGCCCCACGCATGACGCAAAAAACCTATGACGTGATTGTGGTGGGTGCCGGTCCGGCCGGCGCCATGTGCGCAATTACCTCTGCCCATCAAGGCCTTTCGGTACTGCTGATCGAAGCGGAAGCAGAATCCGCATATGGCCACACCTACGTGTTGGAGGTCGAGAAAGACGCTTTTTCGCAGTGCGGCGTGCCGGACCCCGCGGGCAAAGAAATCGCCTACGTGCCGCAGGGCGTCAGAGCCTTCTCCTGCTCCGGCTGGGAGGCGTTCTCCAATCCGAAACACGAGATGCACATCGTCCGCCTCCGCGAAACCGTGCGACGCCTGGTTCGCCAGGCCAAGGACGAGGGAACCGATGTGCGATTCGGTTGGCGCGTTCGCCACCCCTTGGTCGAAAACAGCCGGGTCATCGGCGTGGTTGCTGAAAGCCGTCGCGGCAGCGAGAAAACCTTTCGCGGCTCCGTTGTCGTCGACGCCACCGGAAACGCCGCAGCGCTCGCCCGCCGTCTGCCTGAATCGTGCGGCATCGATTTTACCGACCGGCCCGAGGACCGCATCATCGCCGAGTCTCGTTTGTACGACATCGACGTGGAGAAAGCCGCCCGCGCTGCCGAGCGCGGCGAGGTGGCACCGGAAGTCATCAGCCATGTGATTTCCAACCACGGGGCGTTCAGCACGCTCAGCCATACGGTTTCGCTGCGCTTCAAGAGCCTGTTTCTGCTCGCGGGGATCCAGGAAGAAAACTACCCGCCCAATCCCGCTCAGGCTTTGGACGAACTCAAGGAACGTTTTGATTTCGTGGGGCGCGAGATTTATCGCGGCGGCGGCCCGATCCGCATTCGTCGCGCGGGGCTGCGGTTGGTTTGCGATGGTTTCGCCGTCATCGGTGAAGCCGCCGGTATGGTGATCCCCATGCAGGCCAGCGGTGTCACTTCTTCGCTTCTGGCCGGCCACGGCCTCGGGTCGCACCTGGGAAAAGTCCTGGCGAATGGCGGTAAGGCGACGACGGCAACGCTGTGGTCGTGGGCCGCCTCCTACCAGCAAAATCGCGGCGCGGTGCTGGCGTCCTACGACGTCAACCGCCGCTTCCTGCAATCCTTGGACCCGATATCCGAAATCGAGCCTCTGTTTAAGTCCGGCGTGGTACAGGGAGAAGACGTTTACCGGTGCTTTGAGGCCAAGCCCTTTCGTGTCTCGCTGGGCACGATGCCCGACCGCATGCGCGGCATTCTGCAGAACCCGGGCCTGGCGCTAAAAGCGGCCCCCTCGATGAGCAAGATCCCGCTCGTGGAGTTCCACTGGCGCCGATACCCGAAGGTATGGGATGCGAACGCTTTTGCCTCGTGGAAAAAAACGGCGGAATTCTTGCTGCCGTAACACTGATTCTTGAAGACTCGCGTTACCAGGAAATCTCGACCCGCATGCCCGTGTGCCCGAAGGCGTACACCTCTTCCATGAGATCGTCATTGATTGTCAGGCAGCCTCGTGTCCAGTTTTTCACGTAGTACACGCCGCCCTTTTCGTAGAACGTCTCGCCGCCCCACACGCCGTGTCCGTGAATGCAAATGTCGCTACCGGCCTCGCGCGTGAACTTCACGCCCAATTGCCGCGCCCGCGCTCTCTTCCGGTGGGTTTGCGCGTTCGGATAGTCAAGGCAAAGCGAGCGGTGCGTCTTTTTCGACGGATGCTTGTGGACGACGCGAAACACGCCCTCCGGCGAGGTTTTGTCGCCCTGTTCAAGCTTATCGTTGAGGTAGTTTCGCCCAAATCCAACCGGATACTCGCCGACCACCTGGTCGCCGGCGACAAGCTGCAGCAAGTGCCGCCGCTTGCTGACAACCATCCGTCGCGGCGCGTTCTTGGCGATACCCAACTGCGTCATCCGGTCGCGCCAATGCGGTTGGTGGATGGGAATCTGCACCCACTGCGGCGCCTGCCGCTCGCCTTCCATCTTCACGCGCCCCGCAGACCGATCGATGGGCGGGTCTTTTTTCAAATGGTCGGTGACGACTTTGGCGCGCACGACCTGCGGAGTCGGTGTCGGTGTGGTGTCGTCCTCGGCCGGAGCCACTGACGTAAAGGCCGCGCCGACCAGCAACGCCAGCAACATGATGAGTCCGGCCGGGTTGGTTTTCATCTAAAAGAAACTCCGCGTTCGGTCTACGCCGTCTCTACAGCAAGGTATTCAGCGAGAGCCGCATCGATCCGCACCAGTTCGTCTTCGCTGAGCAGCAAATCGCCTGCCGCCGCGTTCTCCGCCGCTTGGTCCGGACGCCGGGCACCGCACAACACATGAGTCAAGCCGGGTTGCGCCGCCGTCCACGCGATAACAAGCTGACCGATGGTCGCGTCGTGGTTCTCCGCAATCGGCTGGAACCCGGCGAGCAAGCCCTGCATGCGCTGCAATCCTTCGGCGCTGAAACGCGGGTCTCCAAGGCGCAAATCCCCTTCTTCGAAGCGGCGGTCTGGGCCGATCTTGCCGGTCAACAGCCCCAGCACCATGGGCGAATACGCCAATACGGCCAGCCCGTTCTCACGAGCCATCGGCAGCAGGTCCCGCTCAATCTGCCGGTCGATCATGCTGAAGTTTTCTTGGATGTTGTCGAGTTGCCCGGCGGCAAGATACTCGCGCAAATGCGAGGGTTCCACGTTGCTGGCGCCGATCGCGCGGATCTTACCTTCGTCCTTCAGCTTCAGCAGTTCGGCCATCGTGTCTTGGATCGGTGTCGTCGCATCCGGCCAATGGGTTTGCATCAGGTCGATGTAATCGGTGCCCAAGCGACGCAAGCTCTGTTCCACTTCGCGCCGCACCGAGTCCGGATGCAAATAACGATATATACGCCGCGCATCGGGATCGGATTCGTCGGCCTGGCCGCGTTGGTTGCCGTAGAAAAAGAACTCGCCGCTGGTTCCCTCCCACACCAGGCCGCACTTGGTGGCCAACACGACGCGATCACGCCGCTGGCGGATTGCCTTGCCGACGATTTCCTCCGAGCGACCGTAGCCGTAGGCCGGCGCGGTGTCGATCAATGAAATGCCGGCGTCGATGGCGGCCTGAATCGCTGCGATACCGTCTTTTTCC
The DNA here is from genome assembly GCA_030765525.1 of Candidatus Lernaella stagnicola. Lineage (NCBI taxonomy): Bacteria > Candidatus Lernaellota > Candidatus Lernaellaia > Candidatus Lernaellales > Candidatus Lernaellaceae > Candidatus Lernaella > Candidatus Lernaella stagnicola. The sequence continues at coordinate 137,177 of JAVCCK010000015.1, read as the reverse complement.
TCGGTGCCGCCCCACATCCAACCGCCGATGGCCCACGCGCCTAAGCCGACGACCGATGCCTCGATTCCCGACCGTCCCAGTTCTCGAAACCGCATCGCGCGCCTTCCAAGTAGAGATAGAAAAAAAGCTTATCGCGCCCAGCCTACGGACAGGCCGGAAAAGAGTCAAGAAGCGGAGTTTTCGAAGGATGTCACAGCGGCAATTCACTGGCACATGAATTGCAGATTAGTAATGTGGTGTAATCTGCAACCAGATAACTACATTCAAATAACCCGACGCAGGAGTCCGGCGTGCCAACGAGCCGACGTACCCGCGCTTTAGAGAAGATACACGCCGTCGACAATGAACTGCTGGAAAACATTGTCGAAGAGGTGGAACACGCGAAAAGTACTCGCAGCAAGATCCGGGTCGTCCTCATTACCCTTCTAATTTCTTCTTTTATTCTATTTGTTTACATGGTCTGTACCGGACGCATTGAACTGATCTACGACGCCACCCCCACCCACATCACTCTGGTCAAAGCCGACACCGACGGACACGGCACCGTCCGCGTTTTTCTCGAAGTCCCCGTAGCGGGCCCCCTGATGAAGTACAGCTGTTTCGATGGCGTTAAAGCACGCCTGTTTGTAGCCGATTCCAAAGAACCGGTGATCGGTGAAGTGATTCCCATCTATATGAATAAAGACGATATTCGTTTCCTCGCTTTGTATCGGCACCTGCGGGTTGAGCCAGGTGAAGTCGATCTGCGAGTTGAGTTTTCCGGATGGCGAAAAACGAGTAACGAGGTGCCAATAAGTCGGTTGGCCCAGCGAATTAAATGACAATTTTTGTCAAATTTGCGCGTTTTGACAAAAATTGTCCGCCACTCACGAGGAGTTGGTTGGGAATTCTATGTCATAATAACTAACAGGATCGTCCTGTACGTCGGGTGAGGTGACCATGAAACGGAACGCCGGATTCAGCTTGGTGGAACTACTGATCGTGATCTCGATTATCAGCATTCTCACGACCATCGCCATTCCCAATTACGTGGGCCAACGTACCCTGGCCTACAACAGCACCGCAGAAAGCATGGCGAAGAACTTCCGGACGTGCCAGGGGGCGTATCGAGAGTTACACGAAGGATACGCGACCAACATCAACCAACTGCTCACCGTCGACAAGAACCTGCTTGATACGCCGGGGCTGACGTTTTTGTGGATCCTCGCGCAAAGCGACGACTACGTGTTCAACGTCCGGCACGAACGCGGTGATCGCTGGTATACCGAAGTACCCTGAGACGAGCCGCTGCGCGATTCAACCGCGCGGTCTTTACTTGTACAACACCACCCACGATTTCAAGGAGATGCTCGCGCCCGAAGACGGATACGCGTCGCCTAGGTAGAGCCCCCAGTATTCGATGGTGTTCTCCGCGCCCAGATCGACGAACTCGGTGATATCCGTGCGCACCATCGGCACTTCCTTGCCCGGGCACCAACCGCTACGGCCGTACCACCACGTGCCGTACTGGTTGGGCACTGTCCCCTCCACGACTTTGTCCATGCAGTCGCGACTGTTACCGGCTTCCGGAAACTCGCGGACGACCTCATCGCCGTTGATCGAGAAGTGATGTGTCGTGTTGCAGAACTCCGCGCAGTTGCCGGGTTCCGCGCCGCCGTGTCCCGTAATGACCGTAGCGAGTTCGACCCGCGTCACATCGCCGTCCACGTCGAGCACGACCGGTTCGAAATTGCTGTTGTAGTCCGGACCGAACGCGCCGCCCGAAAACAAGAAATGGGACTCGACGGGTCTCTCCGCCCTCGCCTGGCTCGAAAGCCGCAGATTCAACTCGACCTCATAGGGCTGCTGCGTGTAGAACTCGAAGCGGAACTCTCCCCCGGCGCTAAGCAACGGCAGGACGCCGCTGATGTCGTGTACCCAGCGACCTTCGCGGTGGTAGGTCGTGATCCACCGGCCGATTTCGATCGAGCAACGCTCTGTTTCGTCCACGTCGCACAAGTAAAGCTCGACGAGGTAATCCCAGTCGGGGCAGGTTTGGTACTCGCCCTCGCCGTCGCAACCAAGATAAAGGTCCAGTTCCAACGTGTCGAAAGCCGCCATGGCCGTCTCGTCCGGCAGCGTAACCGTCGCCGCACCGCGCAGTCCCGCCCAACCGGGATCGGAAAGGACCTCGCCGGTGAAGAGCGGTATCACCGTCGCATCGACGCTCTCCAGATAGGTTTCGCGCTCGGCTTCAAAGTTGTAGTAGACGGGTTCGTTCGCGGCCATTTTCAGGTTCGGCGCGAACCACCCGTGCGAGGCGTCGTACCGCGTGTAATCGGCGTAACTGCCGATGTAACGAATACGCTGGAGGCGGTCGATACCCGCGCCCCACCGCGGACTCGTGAAGATTTCACCCAACCAATGCGGCATCTCCCGAGCGGCGTCGGTGACGTAGTGAATGCGCCGCGGCCATTTGGCTTGCTCTTCCGGCGGCAGATCCTCGATATAAGCGTCGATCTGTTCGCGCAAATCCTTCAACGACTGACGGCGGTAGCTTTCATCGAAGGAAGTGGAGACAAAAAGCACCTGCGCGTTGTCCGGAAGCATGCTCAAAAAGGCTTCCGCGTCGCGCTCCCAGATGCCCACCGACCAGCCGAGGTTTTGCGCCGGTTTGTCCTGAATAATCAAATAGGATTCGCAGCCGGTAAAGTTCTCCGCGAAACTCCATTCGCCATCCAGCGTCTCGACGGTGAAATCCGCCGCCGACGCATAAAGCGAACTATCGGGTTCGGCGTCAAGAAACTCGCGCACCGGCAGGCCCAGGTCTTCACAACTAAAAACAAACGGCGGAGGCGACGTGTCGTCGTCGTTGTCATCGTCATCGTCGTCATCACCGACCGGTTCTTCTTCGTAGCAAACGTCGACTGCTTCGCAATTTTCGGCTTCGACAACACAGCCGACCAGTTCTTTGTCGGCCGTGGCGCAGTATTGCAGGCATTCATTCATATCCGACACGTCGATCTGCCCGGCAAGGCCGCAGCCGGAAACCCGCTTACAGAAGGTTTCGCAAGGCGTCGCTGCGTTGCCGCTGTCGTCGTCATCGTCGTCGTCGCAACCGGCGGTTAAAATGAGAGTCGCGCCAAGTGCGATCAAGCAGAGCAAACTCAGTATCCAAAACTGTTTCATGGCGTGGTTCCTTTCCAGGGTGCCTTCTTCTTGGACTTTTATACCCGGCTTCCAACTGCTTGAAAAGTTTCTTCTCAGTCGCAATTAGCGAAGTGCTCGACCAAGATATCGGCCACGCCGTCCCAGCCCTCGTCGCCGCACTTGGCTTCCCACAGGCGCCGACCGAGCGATACGGCCGCCGGCTCGTCGTCGTAGTGTGGCCCCTTCTCGCCGCTCTCCCGAATCGTCTGGAGTTGTGCCACCACGTTACGCAATCCGCTATACACCTTGAAATCGGCCAAACCCACGACCATCGCGTTGTCCTTGCCGGAAACCAGCGAGCGAAGATCATCTTTGAACGCCACAACCGGCCTGCCGCGCGCCCAGGCCATCGCCGCCTCGGCCACCGCACCCTCGTCGGGAACCCGGCCGTTGAGATTCACCACGACGGCGTCGCAACCCTGCAAAACCTGGTAAGCGTCCAGCGCGAAAATGGCCTGATCCCAACATGCGTGCGCCCGAGCGTTATCCAAACCGCGCCCCATCAGCATCGGCAGCAGCGGAGAGAATTCAAACCCATCGCGATGCGGCAGAAACGTTTCGAAACCAGCCTCTTCCAGGGCGTCGGCGATCTGCTGCATTTCCCGGCGCTCGGCATCGTTGAACAGCGGACCGGAACAATACACGCGGCAAGACTCGTCGGCCATGAGATGCTCCTGGTTAATGAAATGATTGACGGGATCATACACCAATCGACGGCCTTCGAAAAAGTTCTCCGCGCCTTGCTCCCGATTATACCGGCGAGGTGCTTGCCGAGTCCGTAGCCTTATGCGTATAAAGACAATAAGAACGTAGGAACTGAATCGGTATGGTCGCCTATCCAGGAAGATCGAAAGCGGTGCGACTGTTGCGACGGACTTGGTATCGGTTCGTCGTGACGGCGGTCTCCCTAGGGCTCGCGGCGGTGGCTGCGGCGCTGACGGTTTTGTACGCCGGTTTAACTTCTCACCACGAAGCCAAATTTGAAACCGACACGAAGTTGGTGGCCAACGCAATCGATCGCCACACCGTGTTCAACGAGATCCGCGGCGCCACGCGCGCCTTGGGCTTGGGCAACTTACGCATCAAAGCGGCCGCGCTCGGTCAATTGCCGGTTGATGACCCCCATCTCCTTAGCTCGCTGATCGGGATTCGCAATCACTACAGCCTTTCCATCGTCTATGTAATGAACGCCGCCGGCACGGTCGTTTCCTGCACGCCCTACGACGACGACCAAACCCTATCCGGCAACAATTATTCCTTTCGGCCCTATTTCCGGGAAGCGCTCAACGGAAAGGATGTTGTCTACCCCGGCTTCGGCGTGACCACGCATCTCCGGGGCCTATATTATTCCTCCCCGGTCTATCGGAATGATCGAGCCTCCAACGATCAGGAAGAGATCATCGGCGTCGTCGTGTCCAAAATGGGTTTGTATGATCTCGACAGCTTCCTCAAGCAATTCGAGGAGCCGGTCTCGTTGATCTCCCCAGACGGCATTGTTTTTTCGAGTAACCGTCAAGAATGGCTTTTTGGAGCGGCTTATCCACTCGATTCACTCACCGCGGAAATCATTAAATCGCACGGACAATTCGGCGCGGCGTTCCTCGACCGGAAGCCGCGCCCCCTGCCCTTCAACCTACACTTTCCCTTCACACGTCTCGACGGCCGACGACATGCCGCCGCCGAAGTCCCCCTTATGCTCAATGACGAAAGCGGCGCCTGGCGACTACTCCACCTACGCGATACCACCAAGTGGTATCCCTCGTGGGCGGTCTTGTTGGTCATTGCGGGCGTGATTCTACCGTTCGTGTTCGGTTCGTTGGCGGTGATCAACCGTAAGCGCGCGCGGCAAATGGAGACCGAACGGCGAAAGGTCGTCGAGCAATCCGCCGTGACATACAAATCGATTTTCGACTCGGCTTACGATGTCATCGTTGTGCTTGATATCGAAACCGGCGTCATTGTCGACGCCAATGAGAAGATGGCCGAGCAATTCGGGTACACTAATGCCGAAGCTCGCGACATGCGTTTCGGCGCGCTGAGCAAAAGCAATGCTCCGTACGGCTCCGAGGAAATCGAAGCCGCATTCCACCGTGCCGCCGCCGGAGAACCGCAACTCTTTCAGTGGCTCGCCCGGCGTGGAGACGGCGAGCAACGTTGGGTCGAAACCAGCTTGCGGCGCTGCAATATCGACGGAGTCGACCGCCTTCTGGCCGTGATGCGCGACATCACCGGCCGTAAGCAGGGCGAAGATGAATTGCGGACCGCAAAGGAAGCCGCTGAAAAGGCCGCCCACGCCAAAGCGGACTTTTTGGCCAACATGAGTCACGAGATTCGCACACCGCTTAACGGGGTGCTCGGCATGATCCGTCTGTTGATGGGAACGTCACTGACCGAGACGCAAGCCGAATTCGCGCGCTTGGCCGACGTGTCCGGCGAGTCGTTGCTCAAGGTCATTAATGACATTCTCGATTTCTCCCGGATTTCGGCCGGCAAGTTGATGCTTGAGTTCTCCGAGTTCGACCTTTTCACGACCGTGGACGACGTAGTGCAACTGTTGCTCTCCGAGGCGAAGGAAAAAGGCCTCGAATTGACCGTCGAATACCCCCCGGATCTGCCTCGATGGGTCGTCGGCGATGCCGGCCGCCTGCGGCAGGTTCTCATGAATTTAGTCGGCAACGCGGTCAAATTCACGCACGAAGGCGAAGTAACCATCACGGTCGATTGCGAGCGGCAAAACGACACGCAGGGAATGTTTCGCGTTGCAGTCGCCGATACCGGAATCGGTATCGCGAAAAGACACCTAAGCGATATCTTCGAGAAATTCGTTCGCGTCGAAGAAAAATCCGCTTTCAACTACAGCGGCACGGGGCTCGGCCTTTCCATCAGCAAACAGTTGCTCGAATTGATGGGCGGCACCCTACAAGCGGAAAGCGAATACGGCGTGGGATCTGTCTTCTCCTTCGAGCTTCCCCTGCCGTTTGCCGCCGAAGAAAAGGTCCCGCGCGAGGAACCTGTTACCCCGGATGACAGCGAGAAAACCCTGCCGGCGCGGGTACTGTTGGCCGAAGACGATCCGGTCAATCAGATCGTCGCCAGAAAAATTCTCGAAATCTACGGCTGCGATGTCACCGTCGTCGAAAATGGTCAGGAAGCGGTCGAGGCCTTGGAAAAAGACCGTTACGACATCGTTTTCATGGACGCCCGCATGCCCGTGATGGACGGCTTCGAAGCCACCGCCGAAATACGTCGACGCGACCGCGAAACCAACCGTCACACGCCGATTGTCGCAATGACCGCTCACGCGCTTGAGGGCGCCGAAGAGAAATGCCTGGCGGCCGGCATGGACGGCTACGTCAGCAAACCCATCTCGCACGACGCCGTGTGGAAGATGATTTCAACCTGGTATCAACCGAAGAAATCCTGAACTTCGTAATCGAGGCTTTTCTCTTGCGCCCAAGGGGATTATTCTAAGTCCATCCCTGAAGACTTCATGAGGTGAGACATGACCACGAAGGTATTGGTTACGGGAGCGGGCGGTTTTATCGGCCACAACTTGGTTTCATACCTTAAGAAAAAGGGTTACTGGGTGCGCGGCGTCGACATCAAAAAGCCGGAATTCGGCGAATCCGACGCTGATGAATTCAAGTTGCTCGATCTGCGCCAACTGGCGGCTTGCCTGATCGCCACCCGCGGCGTGGATGAGGTGGTCAACCTCGCCGCCGACATGGGCGGTATCGGTTACATCACCGGCAGCCACGCCGACATTTCGCGCAACAATACGCTGATCAACGTCTACATGCTCGAAGCCGCGCACGTAAATGACATCAAACGCTACCTGTTCTCGTCCTCCGCCTGCGTCTACCCGCAACACCTGCAAAACGACGCCGAGGTTGTCGCCCTGCGTGAAGACACCGCGTGGCCCGCCGATCCTGAACCCGGCTACGGGCTGGAAAAGCTCTATACCGAAAAACTCTGCGAGTACTATCGCAACGACTTCGACCTGCAAACACGTATCGTGCGTTTCCACAACGTATTCGGCCCGCTGGGCACCTACGACGGCGGCAAAGAGAAAGCGCCCGCGGCTCTGGCGCGCAAAATCGCTCTCACCCCCGATGGGGGCACCATCGACGTGTGGGGCGACGGCGAACAAACACGCTCGTTCATGTACATCGACGACTGCCTGCAGGGCGTCGACCGCCTGATTCATAGCGACTACACAGAACCGCTGAATCTAGGGCGCGAAGAGTTGGTGACCATCAACGGCATGATCGACATGATCGCCGACATCGCGGGCAAGACAATCCACACAACACATGACCTCTCCAAGCCCCAGGGCGTGCGCGGGCGTAACAGCGACAACACCCGCCTGCGGGAAGTGATGGGCTGGGAACCGACGATTTCCCTCCGCGAAGGTTTGGAACTCACGTACCCCTGGATCGTGGAGCAGCTCGTCGCCCGCGGCGACACCGTGTATTGATTCACTCCCAAGAAAAAAACGCCGCACCACAAAAGCGGTGATGCGGCGGGGGAGGCGTGTCGGCATTGTCGGCACGCCCGGGCTAGAAAAGGGTCACGTCGAGTCTGCTGCCTCGTTGTCTCCCAGTTCGCTTTGGTTGCTTGTCGCGGCGAAACGCAGTCGGGCTTCTTCACTCAAGTCGACCGAATCGGTCTGTTCGACGGTATCCTCGCGCAAATAGATCTGCGCTTTGTAACGGGCGATCGCTGTTCGCGATTGCATTGCGCGCAGCGCCGGATTGGCGCTGATGGCCGAACCGTCGATGACCATCGGTTTCTCCACCTGCGTTTGACGCAAAGGTTCTTAATTTTCAGTAATATGGATTGCGAAGTTCGTGCCATATGAAAAAATGCCCCAATATTGAGATGTTGTATAGATTTGGATGGTTTGGGGAACGCTACGTTTTTTCCGCTCGGTTAACGTTTCGTAACGTTGTGCCGACCTCAGTCGCCGGACAGGGAATCGATGAACGCTTCCACGTCATTCATCAAGCCCGCGCTATGCATGTAGATATTGGATTCGCAGGAGAACTCACTGGCTTGCGGAATGGCCTCAACCATGCGCTCGATATTCGCCACGCCGTGCAGTTTGTCGCTGGACGCATACGCCATGCCGACCGGGACCTCGATGGTCTCAAGGTCCTTCCAAACCGAGTACTTCAACGCTGAGATCGCCGAGAGTTGCAGGCGGCGCGGGTTTGCCGTTCGGAGCGTCTGATCGTAGCGCGCCATCTGCTCGGGCTCCTTTTTGACGTCCACCCGAAAAGTCCGCAGGTACCACAAAAGAATGTACTTGAAACCGTGGTACAAAAACGCCGGCAGGTAGACGACCTTCCCCAACACCGGCGGCGCTTTGAATTCGCTGTTCGGACCAATCAAAAACGCCCCCCGCACTTTCAACGCGCCGTGTTTGAGGGCTTCAAGAATAGCCGTCGCGCCGAAGGAACTGCCGGCGATGACCGTGCGCGCCGTTTCCACCGGGAGCCGCGCACAAATGTTCATCAAATCGCGCGCCAAGCGGTGCATATCGAAATCCGTCGAGCGCAATCGGCGTTGGCGAATCAGAGCCGAGGTCTTTTCGCGGGTTTCCACGTAGAACACGGGGCGTTTCTTGCTCATCGCGCGCAGAAAATCAGCCCAACCCGCCACTATCGAGACCCACCCGGCCACGAACACGAAGGGATCGTCGGACGCAGGTTCTTTCGGTTCCCAATGAAAAACGCGAAGTTCGACGCCGTCCTCGGCCTCGATGTACAGCTCTTGAAAGTTCGCGTGGGTCGCGGCAATGGGGTCGACGGTTGCTGTGCTCACCTTCCCTGCTCCTCCAGTTCTCATAATCGTCGCAAGATATTTCTTCTCGCGCGCTAAGGCAATGGGCGTCCCGGGTGCTTCTTTTTTTGAGCCGAGGCGGTGACAACCGTGCGTCGAAAAAGTCGCAACTCAACGAATCGATCAGGTGGATAGAGGCGGTTCCAGCTCAAGGGGCTCCTCTTCGTACAAACCGACCGGGTCGGCGAGCAGCCACGCCATGATGTCGGGAAGCCGCGCCTGCCAGGCTTCCTCGTTATGGAAATGTCCCGGCGCGACCACGTAGCGCAACTCGTGGTCGGCAACGCCAATGCCCTTGAGGTGTTCGTAAAAACGTCGCGTCGTTTCGACATAGTCGAGGAACACGTCATAGAACCAGAACTTCTCCAAGTCGCCGGTGTCCACGTAGAGTCTCAACCAGTGACCGGTGGGCTCGTCCCACAAGCGAAAGATTTCCTCGTCGGCCCACAACACGGTGGGCGACACGGCGCCGATGCGGCCGAATACGTCAGGCCGGATTTTGCCCAACGTCAAACTCATCAAGCCGCCCATGCTTGCGCCCATCACGGCGGTCCACCACGGCGCGGTTTCCGTCCGGTAGACTCGGTCGATGAAGGGTTTGAGGTCGTCCATCAAAAACTCGATGAACGGCGCGCCCCGCCCGTCGGTGTCTTTCGCGGTGTCCGGCCAAAGCGAGTATTCCTCCAGGCGATTCGGGGAGTGGTCGACGGCCACGATGATCCACGGCCGGATCACGCCGCGGCCGGCCAGGTCTTCCATGGCGGTGTTGGCACACCACGTATGGTAGAGGGCCGACTCCGGATGGTTGAAGACGTTTTGCCCGTCGAACATATAAAGCACGGGATAACGCGCGTCGTTCTGTTGGTCGTACGCGGTGGGCGTAAACACGCGCACGGTCCGCGTGATGCCCTCCGGGTGTGAATAGAAATCACGAATGATATGAATATGACCCATACGCCCTCCACTTCACGCCTATCGTAACCAGACTTTCCGCAAGCGCAAACGCCGGAGGAAAAGAAGAACCGGGGTAAGTACACGCGCGATTTGAAATTTTTCAGTTTTAATATCTATTCGTTTTGCTCTTTAGTGATATAATTATGTTTACGCTACTCAATTTCTTGTTTTGAGTGGTCGTTATGCATGTCCGGCGCCGATTCGATTCAGCGGCGCCTTTTGGGGGGATCGCGATGAACGGACACGAAAAAACAGATGAAACAGAAAGTTCGGACAACCAAAACGCCGTCAAGAATATCCTCGTCGTCGGCGATTGGTTTATTGACGAGCATTGGGTCACCGGAACCCATCGCTCCTCGACCGCCAGTCGAACCGGATCGGCGCATTACCGAGCCCTTCACAAACCCGAAAGTACCGTCCAATCCTTCTGCGGGGCGGGACGTACGGCGTCTCTTTTGTATCAAGTTGGTAAACAAGAAGATCCGCAATATACGATTCACGGAATCGGCATCTGGCACAAGAACGACACTGGGCTGCTAAGGGCCATGTTCGAACCGGAGAATCTCCAGGGTCGTAATCATTTTACATTATGTGATCCGAAACTAAACGACAAGAATTTACCTAACGTGCAGCTTTATAATCTTCAATCCATCCTTGAGAAAAAGCGCCAAGCAGAGGTTTGTACGACGCGAATTATCCGCGTCTATCACACAACGGAAGGCAAATATGCTCATCCGTACTATCGTATCGATTGGGAACTCCCCTCTCCTGCCGAATGGATAGGCCCTAGTGAGGGCCATCTTTTAGAAAACCTCGAATCCAATGCCGAACGTTTACCGGATGATGGCGAGGTCGATGTTGTGGTCGTAAAAGATCTTCTGCGCGGCGTAGTTTCGTCGGGGTTAATCAGGTTCCTGGTCGAGAAACACAGCAAGGCGCAATGGTTCATTTCAACCAAAGCCTGGAATCCACCATGGTTCGCCGAATTAAGAAACCTGAACCCCGAAGCCCTGCAGCTACTGCTCATCCCACAGGTGGCGGCCGAGCAAGCGGTACGCACCGGACTCCTTAGCCGGTGGCTTACACAGAGAGGTTGCCCCACGGAACGTGCAATTAATCTGATCGATGAAATACGAAACGTTGTCGGTGATGAACATAAGAATTTGAAAATAGTCGTGCTGCCTCGTGGTTTTAGTCTTCTGGCCTATGCTCCAACGCCAAAAGCCAAGAACCACGACGGCACGCGAATCAACTGCTATGTCCAGCCTGAAGCATCCGTTAGGTCAATCAAAGTTAATATGGGGATGGCCAGCGTATTATTGCCTTTTCTTGTCGTCGAAAACCTTCGCAACGAAGTGAAACCGGCCGACCTAAAATTGATCGTGGAAAAAGCGCTGAGCGATACACGTGATTTCGTCAAGCACGAGGGCGAACGGGTTCGCAACCCTGAAAGTTGGCGACCAATCTCCTTTGAGAAGAAACAAACAACGGATTCCGGTGCGGCAACAACTCAGAGACATGCAAGCGGCCGATTCGCTTTCCGCGATTTCGGTTGGGAGGATGAAACGGGGCATTGGGAGGATGCCCTTAGCGAGAAGGGGTACATTGAAGTCGAACTACCCGACCACCGGGTGATTCGTAAATTCCAGCTATGGAGAGGAATGACCGAAATCGACGACTACGTTTGCTGCGTAACCGAAAGACAAAAAATCATTTGTCGATTGATCGGCGCCATCGAGGAATTTAGGCACTCCGGCGAACGCCGTCATATTTGCGGAACGCTTGTCGCCGGCCCCGGTACCGGTAAAACCCACCTCGTGCGGAGCCTCGCCAAATCAATGGATCTACGTTTGCTGCCCTTTAACATCACACAAATGACCTCGCGTTGCGACATTCTGGATTGCTTCGACACCATCGTGACGACACAAGCACAAAATCGCGAACAGGCGATTCTCGTGTTCGTCGACGAAATCAACGCCCGGCTGGATAATGACAACGTATACAATGCTTTCCTGGGCCCCATTGAGGACGGTATCTATGTGCGAGGAGGAAAGGCTTTCCATATTGATCCTTGCATTTGGCTTTTCTCGGGAACCGAGGATCCCTCCACAACTGACCCTTCGAACAATAGCAAAGCATCCAAGGGTAGTGATTTCGTCTCGAGGCTAACCCTCGGTGTCCTTGATCTGGATTCCACGTCTGACTCTTCGGACCGAAAAAGCGTTGAGAAAGTTTACCAAGGCGTATCATTGCTATGCGCGATATTCCCGGACGTGCGATGGATCAGTGAAAAAGTACTCGCCGCGTTTGCCCTCATGCCGGACGCCGTCACGGTCCGGGATCTGCGAACCTTTGTATCACTCTTCCGGGATATCCAATACGGACGAGTCGAGTCCAAAAACATTCCCGAAGAACTGCTGAAATGCGAGAATGACACTAGCGAAAGAAACCATTTTCGCGGTTTTCCTTTTAATAAATGGGCGAAAGCCGACGACGACCCCAATATTCGAGTCGAGGTATCCGAACCTGATATTCGGCCATAATAATTGACGTATCGCGGCTTTTGAAATGCAAAGAGGCGTGGTCGAAACCACGCCTCCCACGTTTCTCAAGCGGGCCGAATCAGGCTTCAAGCGCCGCCGGCTTCTTGCCGCGCAAGTGATCGATCAAGGGCTGCGAGACCAGCGGCACGACCTCGTCGATCATGTGCGGCATCAGGTTGTCCATGATGCCGGGCATCATCTCGGGCATCTGCTCGCTCATGTGATCGGGCATCGGCACCTGGGCGGCGATGCGCTGGAGCATCGTGTCCATCACCTTGGGCAGCATCATCGGCAACAGCCGCGGGAAAAGTATCGGGAACATCGGCTTCATCAGTTGCAGCAGGCCGGGGACCTTGCCCGCCGCGCGCATCATCGGCCCCATCCCGTAGGGCATCGCCCCGATGAGCTCCGGCCACATGGTTTGCATGAGGTCGGCGAAGCCGCGCGGGGTCATCAGCGGAATCATCTTCTCGAACACGGCCCAGTAGGCGCGCACGCTGTCGTTCGGGTCCGGCACCTCGTGGCCGAGCGCCTCGGCGGCGAAGTGCGCCAGGTCAACGACCTCGATCGGAACGTCACGCTTGTCGGCCGAAACGCGTAACTGGAATTGGCAGCAGGGACACGCGGCCAGAACCTTCTGCGCGCCGACTTCCACCGCTTCGTCCAAGCGGGTTTTTCCGATGTCGTGGGCGACTTCCGGGTCCTTGATCAGCGTGAGCACGCTGCCGCAGCAGTGCGCTTCGTCGTGGTGGTGCGTCATCTCGACGAACTCGACGCCGGGGATGGCTTGAATCATCCGTCGCGGTTCTTCGTACACACCTGATACCCGCCCCATGTGACAACTATCGTGCCAGGTGACCTTCTGCTTCTCCTGACCGTTTTCCGGGAAGGTGAACTCGCCGCTATCGAGCTTTTCCGCGACGACTTCGCTGTAGTGACGGCTCGTAAGGCCATATTCGATGCCTCGCCTCGCGGCCCACTCCGGGTAAACCTTGCGCCACATCATGTCGCAGGCCGGGCACGACGTTATGACCGTATCCGCGCCGGCCGCTTTTACCGCTTCAATGTTGCGCTTCATGATCAGTTCGAAAGTGTCCCACAGGCCGGCCGCCAGCATCGGCGTGCCGCAACAATTCTCCTTCTTGCCCAGGAACGTGAATTCCACACCCGCGTCGTGCAGCAAGTGCGCAGAGGAAATGCCGATGTCATCCTCCACGAAACTGGCCGTGCAGCCTGCGAAGTAAACGATTTTCGACTTCTTCCCCATGTGCTGTTCGCGCAGTTCCTCGGGGAACCACGCGTCGCGATCGCGGCGGTAACCGGCCCAAATGTTCCCTTCCTTCCTCGAAGCCGCCTGCATCATGTAGAACGGCGGGAAGGTCAGGCCCTTGTCTTCGTTGATGATCTTACCGCGCAGTTTCATCCAGGAGGGTTCGATGGGCAGCGCCGCGCTGCAACGGAAATTACACAGTTCGCAGGTCGTACACGCCAGGAAGGTGTCGACCATGAACTGGCTCCATTCCTCCCGGCCTTCCATGTACTCGCGCAACCAGTACCACTTGCCGCGCGGACTCTGGCTCTCCCAGCCGCGGCCGTAAAACTGATCGCATTCCTCGACGCAATACCCGCATTGGCTGCAACTATACGCGTACCATGCCACGTCGGCCGGAATGCCCCGCACATCCTGCTGGGGACGCTCGCCGACCTTCGTGATGACCTGGTTGCCAAAGGGGCGAATCAACGGTTCCATCCAAAGCGCCATGCTCATGGCGACATTGAGCAACCCCGAACCGAACACCTTGCCCGGATTGAGCAAGCCCTTGGGATCCTCTTCCCGTTTGAATTTTTTCATCCGCGCGACGCGCTCGGCACCATACACCTCGTCGGCGCGATTCTTAAAGTAGAGGCCCGTCGAATACGGCCGCCCGCCGTGCTTTTGGGCGATTTTGATAACCGACAGCGAGAGTGGGAATACCAGGTTGAACGAGAAGCGGCGTTGGTCGGCCGGAATGAATCCAAGGATGACAACTTCCGGCTTGCCGTCTCTCCCTTCGCGGATCACCGCGCCCTCTTTGACGATCGGCTTGTGGATTTTATGCTCGATTTCGTCGAATACGTCCCCGAGCGATTCGAGCGGCACGACAACCTCGGTCGGGATCAGGCTCGGCCCGAGCCGCTTGACCACCATCAACAGAAAGCGATGCTCCCATTCGTGGTGCGCGATTCGATCCGAGAGAATCTCGCCTTCGCAGGGTCGCAGGATCTCCTCCATGTTGCCCGCGATAACCTCGTGGTCCTTCGCCCGGTAGGCGATGGTCGTCACGTAAGCGGCCGGCAGAATGACACGCTCCTCGGATGGGTGGCCCCAGTGCTCTTTGAGCGGCGCGCGCGATTTGAGCTCGGCCATACGCGGATTGATGAACGTCATCGACCAGATCGGCAGCTTGTATTCGATGATGCGCTGAATCATCGCCTGCAGATCGTGCGCGTTCGGGCAACCTACCGCCATGATCCGCAGTTCTTCTTTGGGCATCGTCCGGATCGTGAGTTGGGAAACGAAACCGGTTACGCCTTCGGCGTCGGAAAACAAGTCGAGGTCCTCGCCGGAGTAATCGCGCACCTCGCCCGTGGGCAATACGACCCGCACGGCCAGTACGTTTTCGCGAAACCACCCGGCTTCGTAAGAACCGAAACCCGCGCCGCCTTGACAGAACCAGCCGCCGACGGTCGAACCCGGCAGGCTCGAGGGATAGAGGCGCAGCATCATTCCCTGTTTTTCCAACGCGTGTTCCAGCTTCTCCCACACGATGCCCGCTTCCACCGTGGCCGTGTTCGCCGTCGAATCCAGCGACACCACTTTGTTGAGCCGGAAGAAATCAACCACCAGCCCGCCCTTGATCGGCAGCACGCCGCCGTAGCCGGAAGAGGCTTTTGCTCGCGGGGTCACGGGAATACCGTTCTCGTACGCCCATTTGATGACCTGTGCCAACTCTTCTTCGCTCTCCGGTTGGACGATGCCCTCGGGCGTCGTGTCCCCCACCAACGGGCTGACCAGACTCGGCATACCGCCGATGTCGTGACTGTAGAGTTTGCGCTCAAGCCGTTCGAAGTTGACGCGGTTACCGAATTTTACGCTTAGAAAAGCTCTCTCTCTTTTTCCAATCGCGCTCATTTTCTGACCCCTTTGAGGCGGCTACTTTTTCTAGCGTTTCTTCTATATCAATAAATCCCTACTAAGGCAACCGGTTTTGTAGGGTTAAATAACTTTTATTCCCGATTGTAAGGACCAGATCTCGTTTGCGCCTATTTTTGCATCTCGACCGGCAGTCGACCGGCCTTCTTTTCACTCAGTTTTTTCTTTTCTACGAGGCGTTTTTCTTTCGCGCCCCGCGATGGCTTAGTAGATTTCCGCTTCTTCTTGGGCGTATCGCGAATACGCAATTTCTCGGCGAGACGTTCGTAAGCGTTCTCGAGATTTTGCGCCTGCGATCGCCGTTCGGTCGCCGTCACCACGATTTGCGTTGGTTTATGCAGGAGCCGCACGCCGGTTTCGCGCTTGTTGCGGTGTTGTCCACCCGGCCCGGTTGCCTTGAAAAACTCAACCTCGCAGTCGGGTTCTAACGCTTCGCGGCTGTATCGATTGGATTCAGTTTCCATCGCCGTCATCGTCGAAAAAGCCGAAAACGCTCTCCCGCTTCTTCAGGCCTTCGTTGACCATGTCCTGCACCGCCATCTGCACTTTGGTGGCAAGCATGCGGATCGTTTCCAGATCGTTCACCGTCTCCGGACTGTAGGTCTCGTAGAAGTGCATCGGTTCGCCGTAGTAAATGTAATACTTGACGGGCAAAGGTATAGCTCCCAGCGGACCCAGCCAGGGGAAAAGCGGCGTAATCGGAAAATAGGGAAATTGAAACATGCGCGCCAGCGGCTTGATATCGCCCAGCATCGGGGCCTGCTCCTCACCGCCGATGATCGCCGTGGGAATGATCGGTGCGCGGTGCAGTAAGGAAAGCTCGACAAAACCCACGTTGAAGCGAACCAAGTGATAGCGTTGCGAATAAGGCTTGCCGATGCCCCTCGTTCCTTCCGGAAACACCGTGACGAGTTCGTCGTGGTCCAGCAGATCCGTGAAATTCCGCCGCGCGCCGACCACCTGCCCGCAGCGATACATCATCGTGTTCACAAAAGGAAGGAAACCCATGAAATTGTCGACCATCGCGCGCATCAGCCGTGGCTTTTTCATCTTCAGCAGCAAGTCGAACCAAATCATCCCGCCGTCGATCGGCACCACGCCCGAGTGATTCGGAACGATCAACCCGCGCCGCGCCGGCGGGATATTTTCGTGTCCGAAGCTTTCGACCCGTAACCAGTACTTATAGAGCAGCCGCGCCACGCAATACCCGAGTACCGCCGATTCCTTTTCGACTCCGAAATCATCGTACCCGAAGCCGTTGTCGCTGGTTTCCAGTGTTTGTAGACGCTCGAATTCATCGGCCGGAAGAATCCTTTCCGCCAACTGCATCGTCGCCCGCCGTTGCCACGGGGTCATAGTCGCCCTCCCTGAAGATCGCTTGGCAGGCTAACACTCCACCCGGCTCGTGGTCAATTTTTTCGACCTACGTTTTCCCGCACCACGCGACGTGTGGTATTATTTGCAGTGCATCTCGCCGCCGGCGAGACACGCAATACAGGAATACTGGTTTTATGCGAACAGATTCGTACGCCGCGCAGAGGACGGTGCGGCTCCGTCGTTTGCCGGTAAAGGGGGGAGACGGTAATGAAAAGGACTCTGCTTCTTGGTGCTCTGCTGTGTATGCTCGGCGCCGCGTCAGTGTTGGCGCAATCCTATGTTTGGGATTCTTTCGACGACGGTGACGCCACGACATGGGAAGACGGTGCGATTCTCGCGAATCCCTGTATGGACCCGGTGGTGGAAGAACTCATCGAAGACGATGGCGGTTTCGAACAAACGCTGCCCATTATTCCGGACGCCTACATCGTCTCCTGCCTCCTGCCGGACAATTACCCGTCGTTTCTGACCGACATCGCCGCGCGCGTCTCCAATGTCTTCGGCGAAGACACGCGAATGGCCGTATTCGTCGACGCCGATGGGGACGGCCCCGATGGATCGCCGGTTTGGAATTCGGTCAATTTCGAGCCACCTCACCGCGAGTGGTTCTCGCTGGACGTGACGCCCTACTCCGCTTTCGACCAGCCGATTGTCGAAGGCGCGTGGTGTATCGGCTTTCAGCAAACCTCGATTTTCCTCTTCGAACTGCACGACAACACCCACACCCAAAGCCACACCTGGTCCGGCAGCCCGAGCGCCGGTTGGTTGAATCTCGACGCCCTGCTCTCGCCGGGCAACGGCGCGTTTCGCGGGGTGGTCGAGTATTGCCCCGAGCAGTGCGGCTGCGTCATCAACGGCAATTGCATTCCCGATGGCGCGCCCAATCCGGCCAATGCCTGCCTCGAGTGCAATCCCGATCTGTCCGTCGATAGTTGGTCTGACGCCAACGGCACTTCGTGCGACGACGGCGTCTTCTGCAACGGCGAAGACTCCTGCCTCGGTGGCACCTGCAGCCAACACGCGGGCAATCCATGCCCTCAGGACGACGGCCTGTACTGCAACGGCGACGAAACCGCCGCCTGCGACGAGGGCCTCAACGAGTGCGGCCACACCGGCAATCCCTGCCCCATCGACGACGGCCTGTACTGCAACGGCGATGAAACCGACGCGTGCGATGAAGGCCTCGACCAGTGCGGCCACACCGGCAATCCCTGCCCCATCGACGACGGCCTGTACTGCAACGGTGAGGAAACCGCCGCATGTGACGAGGGCCTCGACGAATGCGGTCACGCCGGCAACCCCTGCCCCATTGACGACTCTCTGTTCTGCAACGGAGACGAAACCTCGGCGTGTTTCGAGACGACCAACTCGTGCGGGCATGCGGGCAACCCGTGCCCCTTTGACGACGGCGTTTTCTGCAACGGCGACGAAACCGCCGCCTGCGACGAAGGCTTTGACGAATGCGGCCACACCGGCAATCCGTGCCCGGTCGACGACGGGCTGTTCTGCAACGGCGACGAAACCTTCATTTGCCTGCCGGTGGCCGACGAATGCGCGCATGCCGGCGATCCCTGCCCGGTGGGCACGACGTGCATCGAAGACGAAGATATTTGCGAAGACCCCGGCGACGATGACGACGACGATGACGACGACGATGATGATGATGACGATGATGACGACGACGTTACGCCCGGCGATGACGACGATGATGATGATGTCACACCCGGCGACGATGACGTTACGCCCGGCGATGACGACGTGACACCCGGCGACGACGACGTGACACCCGGCGACGACGACGTGACACCCGGCGACGACGATGTCACGCCCGGCGATGACGACACCTCAACAGACGACGACACCTCAACAGACGACGATACCGGCACCGATGACGATACCGTCACCGACGACGATGACGACTTGGCCGACGACGACGACGACGGCGCACCGGCGCCGGGTGACGACGACACCACCGACGAGGAAGGCCCGGACGACTTCGGCGGTGGCGACGGCAGCGGCGGCGCCTGCGGCTGCTGACAAAAAGATCGCATAGTACACAAGGGCCATTGCCGACCGGTGATGGCCCTTTTTCGTCGCCTGGACTACACTCCGGCGAAACAACTTTCTGGAGACCGGGCCTTGCAAATCACGGCAACGCCGCACGGCGAACTTGAACTCAGCCTCCCCGGCTTGGCGTTCGCGATAACGGTGGCCGGCGGTTTCGAACTTCATCGGGCCGGTGATTCATTCCCCGGTGGCGAGACGGCGCCGCCCTTACATTTCGAACGTGCCGGCGATGGCGGATTCGTAACTGAAATCGAATTCCGCGGCGGCGCTCGCGCGCTCGTTACGCTGGCGATCGACGCGGCAGGCGACCACGGCGTGGACCTACTTCTCACGACGCAGATCATAGCGGGCGACGAGAGCCTCGGGCTCAATCAGTCGCTAAGCGTTTGCTTGCCGCCCGGCCGACAACCGCGTTACTACGTCCCGGGCATTTGGATCGACGGTAACCCGCATACCGCGAAGGGAGCGCCTTCGACCCGCCACGGCAACCAGTGGACTTTTCGTGACGACCGCCTCGCGTGGCCCGGGGCGATTGCCTTTTTGCCGGACGCGCGTCGTTTCATCGCCCTCCTGCGTCGACAGCCGGCCGGGCGCGACATTGCTCTGCCCTTGCGACGCGGCTACCGGCAGACCGGCCCCTACCTGCTCGCGCCCGATCAATGCGACATCGGCGCCATGGGGGTTAGCCCTCGCAGCCTTTGGGCGCACCAACCTTTTCGGGAAGCGCCGCGCAGTTACCAGGACAAGCGCACGCTTCTCGCGCCTCAGGTCGGTTACTATCGCGCCGCCACCGGATCTGAGTGGCAAATGAACTTTCGCCTCGTCTGGGGCGAGGCCGACGACGCCTATCGCGCCTTTGAAATCGCCGCGAAGACCGGCCTCGACATGTGGCCCGCGTCAAACGACTACGCGGGCGAGCGAAGCGTCGTCGAAATTCGCAAGGCGATTGTCACCCACGTGAAGAGCCACTACTTCCCGCGGCGCAGTTCGCGGTCGGTCGCCGGTTTCTATACCTTCGTCGAAACTTTCGGAGAGAAACCCGTCATCGGTATTTGCGAGCCCGCCTTCACCGGCTCCGCCTTCGCCCATGCAACGAATCTGATTTCCCGCGGCGAAGACGACGCCGAAGCCTCCGCGATGGGAGCGGCGGTGTTGGACTCCTGGCTGGAAACGGGCATGCGAAACGGCCTACTTTGCGATTTCTGGTGCGACAACCTTTTCGGCCTGCCGGTGCGCCGACCGTTTACCTTCGAACCGCCGCTCGTCTACCCGCACAATCCCAGTGCCGCCACCCGCCGCTTGGCCGAAGCGATCAGCCATCTGTTGGCGGCTGCGCAAGTCGATCCGCAACGCGAGAATTGGCGCCGCGCGGCGCTTCTGCTTGCCGACCAGCTCGTCAACCTGCAATTGCCCGAAGGCGGCTTCGCCCGCCGCTATCGCTTCCGCGACCACCATCCGTTGCAGGCCGACAACCTCGGCGCCACGCCCAACGTCGTCACCACGTTGCTGGACGCTTTTGACGCCACGGGCCTTGAGCATTACCGCGCCGCGGCCGTCCGCGCCGGCGAGTTTCTTTTGCGGGAGATGGTCGCGCCGCTTCGTTTTCACGGCTCCACGCTCGACGCCGATTGCGAAGACAAAGAGGCGGCCACCGCGACGCTTCACGCTCTGCGCCGCCTGCACGAAACCACCGGCGAAGACCAGTGGCTCGACGCGGCGTCAAAAGTCGCGTGGCTCGTCGTGTCGTGGATCAGCCTGGTCGATATCCCGTTTGCCGATGAAACTCTGCTCGGCAAATGGAAATTGCGAACGCGCGGCCTGACCTTGGTCAGCACTGAGAACAACCACCTCGACGTCTACCTGTTCACGACCCCCGCCGATCTGTATTGGCTCGGCGAAGCGCGCGACGACGACGCCCTGAAAAGCCTCGCGTGGACTACCTTGCTCGCCGCGATGCAGATCGTTCCGACCGCCGGTTACCCGCTGGGGCCGACCACCGTCGGCGGCATTACCGTCGCGCTGCCTGCGGGTCTCGTGCCGGAACTGATTCACCAAACGACATGGGTTTACATGAACAAGCCGCTGGTCAAACGCCACCGCCGGTGGATCAAGGGATCGATCGACCACAAAACCTCGATGTGGACCTCCGCCTCGATTTGGGCCGCGCTCGACGCCATGCGCGCCGTCGTGCCGCGGGAAGAATGGCGGAGTCGATTCAGGGACTGACGGCGTAGGGATCGATCAACGCTGGGCCGCGTACCGCCAACGCGCGGAAACCGTGCTTGCGGCGTGCCAACGTGTCGAAACCGAGCGTTCCGTTGACCAATCGCAGGTAGACGTAGCCGAAGACGGATAGTTCCCCCGTCCAGATCAACTCGCCCCCAACCGCGAAGGGCGGCGGCAGATTTTTCGGACCGGCGCCGGGCGTCCAGATCGTCCGCAGTTCACGCACGTTTGGCAGTCGCCAGTCTTGGTGGCCGCCTGCCTTCAACGATGCCGCAAAATCGCGCGCCTGGCCGACCGTGGTGTTGCGGTCTGGGCCGACGAACCATTCCAGCCCGGTAGCCGCATCGGCAATCGAACGGTACTCGGTTTTATGAAAACGGTCCCCGCCGGAGGTCTCGATACGCGCTGCGGTCATGGTGCACGCCGCGGCAAGCAAAAGTAGGAACGATGATGCAAAAAGTTTTTTTATGATGTCTCGCTACCTCATCGCGCCGGTGTTTTAGCAACCACAGCCGGCGTCGTCGTCATTGTCGTCGTCGCCGAATGCGTCGTCGTCGTCACCGGATGCGTCGTCATCGACGGCGTCGTCGTCACCGTTTGTGTCGTCATCGGCGTCGTCGTCACTGTTTGTATCGTCATCATCGCCGACCGGCACGTCAAGTTCGTTCGAGAAACCGGCATCGGATGTGCGGCCTTTCGGGTCGGCCACGACCACCTCCAACACGACCGGCGACTGGCTCACCTCGGAAAGATCGATCGTCCCACGGATCATGCCGTTGGAGGCGACCGTCAACGAAGCCGCCACGTCCCGGCCGTCGAGGGTTGCCGAGGCAATCGACGCCCACGGGTCGGTAATGCCGCGCACTTGGATCACGGCGGCCTTGTCGGAGGCGAGCGCGATCTCCAGTTCCGGCGGCGTAAGAATCAAGCCGATCTCGGAGAAAGGAATTTCCTCCCAGCCGGGGATGGTGTACGCGGGCGAATCGGGCCGCAAACTCAAATCCAAGTTCGCCTCATCGACGAAGCCCGGGTCTTCCACATTCGGCAGGTTGTCCTCGAAAATCAGGAAACTCAGCGGCAGCCCCATCAGCACTTCCCACACGCTGCTGCCCCAGAACCCCTGCTCGACCCAGAACAGTCGCTCGTGCGCCATGTTGCGGTTGACGTGGTTGTTGTCGGGTTCGTAGGGCGTCGGGTCGTCGTACATCGCCGCCAACTCGGGATAGTACGTGCTCCACGGCGGCTCGGTGACGTTGTAGGGCACGAGCTTGTTCCACAACGATTCGTTCTGCTCCGGCGTTCGCGCCAGCCCGCGCCGGTCGATAAACAAGGCGCTGTTCATGTTGGCCATGATGTTGTTTTCCACGACGTTATCGCGGCCGCCGCCGATCATCACGCCGCGTTTGTCCACTTCGTAGAACACGTTGCCGACGGTGTAGTTGCCGCACGACGTGTCGTCGAGGTAGACGCCATGCACGCCCTCGGCCACCAATTCGCCGAACTGCCACGGGTGCAGGCTGCTGTTGATGTGGTGAATGAAGTTATGGCGGATTTCCGTGCCGCGCGCGCCCCAATCGCGCCCAACGTAGATCGTCCCGGCGTCGTCGGCGTCCCAGCACAGATTGAAAATCTCGTTGCTCTCGATGGTATGCTCGTTTTCCTTGAACAGAACCGCCATGTGGGGCGCGTCGTGAATCAAGTTGTGTGCCACGATCTGCCCGACACCGCGGACGTTGACGGCCATCGTGCCCATGCGGGCATAGAACGCGTAGTCGTGAATGTGGGAATTGGTCAGATAGTTTTCGGCTTCGATCAAGTCGTAGCGATCGCCGCCCTTGAGACCCACGACCGTCCCGCCGATGCCGTAGATATGGCTGCTGTCGATGCCGCTGGCCTCACCGATGACGCGGCCCACGGCGGAACCCGCGTCGCGGAAGGTGCAGCGGTGAAACGCGACATCCACGCCGTCGGACACTTTGAAATGCATATTGCGCACGACTTCGAAGGTGAGGTTCTCGAACGTCAGATGCGCCGCGCCGTCCAGTTGCAGCAGTTCGTCCGCGAGCGAAACGAAAATATCCGCCGTCGCAAAATCAGCGGTCGGGTACACATAGAGCAGCCCCTCTTCACGATCCAAGTACCACTCGCCCGGCACGTCGATTTCTTCCAGCAGGTTCAACGCGAAATACGGCCGCGAGGGCTCGATGCCGTAGTTGCCCCAGGCGTCGCCTTCGTTCCAGCCCCACCGCTCGATTTCCTCTTCGCTGATCGGCTTGATATTCACGGTGCGCGTGGCGGTATCAATGCTCTGGACCGGGAAGAAACAATCCGCCCAAAACGCGTTCCAATGGCCGTAGAACCAGGGGTCCGCCGCTTCGGTCCAGCGGTCGGGGCGGTCACCGGAATACCGAAATTGCAATGTCTCCGGCCCGCCGGGCGCTGCGGCCACACGCAGGTATTCGTCGTTCGGATAGCGGGCGAGCTGCAAAGGCCGGCCGTTGACGAATATCTCCAAACCCGCGGGCGGCGTGTCGTCATCGAGCGGCCCGTTATCGAAATTGAAACCGCGGCGAAACAGTTCGCCGTAATCGGTAACGCCATGCGCGGGCAAATCCACGACCAGCACTTCGTCGCGCGCTTCGGGCAAGAGGCGGTCGAGGATCGCCGCGTCCGTCACCGGCGCGAACCACTCGGCAAGCAGCCGCGCGCCACCGTTGAACGAGACTTCCTCGCCGGGATACGCCGCGTAGGTAACCCCGTATTGCTCGGAGCCTGAGTCGGTTACGTCGAAGGCCAACGGCGCGTCGAAGGGATAGATGCCCTCTCGAAAATAGACGAGCACCGCGTGGTCGAGGCCGGCGGCAACCAATTCCCGCACGGCTTGTTGCGCGCGTGCCGGTGTGGCGAAAGGCTCGTCACGGCTACCGTCGCCGACGTCGTCGCCGTCCGGCGCGACGTAGAAATCCGCCGACACCGCAAGCTGCGCCGCAGCGAGCGCCGGGCAACAAAGAGTCAAAATCACCGCAACAAAAATCGGAAATCTCATGGGCACGCCCTCCTCCCGCTGTCCGGCGTGTTGTGCCGCGAAAAAACCAAATCCTTTTTACATAGAAATCGCCCTTGTTTGAAGGCGCAATCCCAAACGGACGAGATTCACCGGTCGCGTCCGTTAATCGGCCGCCTTCTTGATTTTCGCGCCGCCGTAACGAAGTTTTGATAGAGTAAAGAAGAAAACTGTACGGTGAGTTGCCGTCGGAGATTGGGTATGCCCTTGCAGCGCGACCCCCCGATCACGATTTCTCAACCGGGCCGTGATCCCGATTGGCGGGACCGCCTGGCTCGCCAAACGAATAAAATCGTGACCCCGGCGCGAGCCTTCGCCCGCATTCGCCCCGGCGACCGGCTTTTTGTCTCTTCGGCGTGCGCCGAACCACGGCACCTACTGCGCGAGCTACGAAAATACGCACCGCGGCTCGCCGACGTCGAAGTGATTCACCTGCTCGGCTCCAGCCAGGTCTCCTTCGACGACCCCCGCTTGGCCGAGAACATCCGCTTCAATTGCTTCTTCATCGGCTCGAACACGCGCGCGGCCGTCGCCAGCGGTCTGGCCGACTACACCCCGATCACCCTCTCGGAGATCCCGCGGCTGATGCGCACCGGCCAACTCGTCATCGACGCCGCGCTCATTCAGGTGACGCCGCCCGACGAGGCCGGCCGCTGCAGCCTCGGCGTTTCGGTCGAAACCGTGAAAGCCGCCGTGCGAAGCGCGCGCTTCGTGATCGCGCAGGTCAACCCGCGCATGCCCTGGATCGGCGGCGACAGTTTCGTGGCCATCGACGAATTGGACGCCGTCGTGCCCTTCGAGGAAGACCTGTTGGAGTTCGCCTGGGACGAGCCCGGCGAAATCAGCGAGCGCATCGCGCAGCACGTCGTCCGCCTCGTGGAAGACGAAGCCACGCTGCAAATCGGCATCGGCAAAATCCCGAACGCCATCCTCCGCCACTTAGGCGACAAACGCGATCTGGGCGTGCATACCGAGATGTTTTCCGACGGCCTGATCGACCTGATTGAACGCGGCGTCGTCACCAACCGCTGCAAGGGACAGCACGACGGCGTGGTCGTCGCCTCGTTCTGCGTGGGGTCGCGGCGCTTGTATGAATATCTGCACCACAACCCGCGTTTCGAATTGTACCCCGCCGACTACACCAGCGACCCGGTGGTGATCGCCCGCCACCACAAGATGACCGCCATCAACGGCGCGCTGGAAATCGACTTCACCGGCCAGGTTTGCGCCGACTCCATCGGCCACCGTTTCTACAGCGGCTTCGGATCGCAGGTGGATTTCATGCGCGGCGCGGCGCGCAGCGCGGGCGGCAAACCCATCATCGTTCTGCCGGCGACCGCGAAAAACGACGCCGTTTCGCGCATCGTGCCGACACTGACTCCCGGCGCGGGCGTCGTGCTCACCCGTAGCGACGTGCATTACGTCGTCACCGAGTACGGCATCGCGTACCTCTACGGCAAAAGCATCCGCGAACGCACGATGGCATTGATCGAGATCGCGCACCCGGCCTTCCGCGACAGCCTGCTCGAACGCGCCAAGGAATTGCACTACGTGTACGCCGATCAGCGCTTGCCTAAAAGCAGCCTCTATCCGGACCACTGGCGCAAGGATATCGCCCTCAGTGACGGCACCGTCGTTCACCTGCGACCGATCCGCCCACGCGATGAAGCCCTGTTGCAGGAACTCTATTATTCGCTCTCACCGGAGAATCTCGCCTTGCGATTCAACAGCGAGGACGGCCGCTTCCCACACCGCCGCGTGCACCCGGAAACCATCGTGGATTACCGCAATAAGATGACAGTCGTCGCCACCGTTGGGCAGGTCGGGAGGGAGCGCTTGCTGGGCGTGGCGAGTTACCACCGCAACCCGCAAACCAATATCGCGGAATGCGCCTTCACCGTCCATGAACAGTACCGCCGTCGCGGCATCGGCACGGCGCTGCTCGAACACCTCACGACGATTGCGAAGGCGGGCGCGGAAATTGTCGGTTTTCGCGTCGAAGTGCTGGCGCGCAACAAGGCGATGCTCAAACTGTTTCATCGTAGTTTGGAAGGTGCGCAGAGCCGGAAGCGTATCCGCACGGCGGTCGAAAGCAACATGTACTCGCTGTCGTACACTTTTGACGAGGACTAATCCGCCTCGCCAACCCACACCGTTTTTACGTTCACGAACTCCCGAATGCCTTCCTGCGAAAGCTCGCGACCATAGCCCGAACTTTTGACGCCGCCGAAGGGCAAGCGCGGATCGGATTTCACCATGCCGTTGACGAACACGCTCCCGGCCTCGATTTCGGGAACCAACGCTTCGCCGCGGTCATGCCGGGCGTCACATTCGTGAGCAAGGTCGCCGGGTAGAAGAAACCCGGACCCTTGGGCACCTCGCCGCCGAGCAACAGGGTCGCGCCCTCGTCCACCGACGCACTCACCTGCTTGTGCAAATCGCTTCACTCGCCATTGCGCAAAAAGTCGAGCAGTAGCGGGTTAACCAGCTCCGGCCGTTCCTGATGCGGCAAGTGGCCGCTCTTATCAATAATTTCCAGGTGCGAGTTCGGCAGCGCCGCGTTCAAACGTCGTCCGAACTCCAACGGCACCCATCTATCCTGGCGCCCCCAGAAGATGAACGTCGGTTTTGTCAGGGCGGAATAATTCATGGACATCCATTTGAAACGGGGCGAATGGTACTCGGTCAGCAGGCGAATCAGCGCCTTTCGATATCCGTCTTTGTCGAGTGGGCGTGCGTACTCGTCGAGCAATTCGACGGTGACTTTACGGCGATCGTAGTAGACATCCTGCAGCGCCATGCCGACCGCCCAACGCCCGGTCGCCGCTCCAATGACGTCGCGCAGTCCCGGTCGTTCCGCAAACGGCATCATTCCATGACGGCCGAGATCGAAGCACGCCGGATCGAAGAGGATCAGCCGCTCGATCGATTCGGGTTTGGTCAGCGCCAGGTAGAGCGAGATGCCGCCGCCCATACTGCTGCCGCCGATCGTATAGCGGTCCACGCCCAATGCCTCGACGAGGCCGGCAACGCCCGCCGCTTGGTTCTCGATGGAATATGTGTAGTCGTCGCTGGGGATTTCCGAACGCCCCATGCCGGGCTGATCGATCAGAATGACTCGATATCCTGCCTCCACCAGCGGCTTGAGGTTCTCGTGAAAGCAATAGGTCGAGTCAGCAAAGCCGTGAATCAGCACCAGCGGCTTGCCGCGGCCGATGTCGATGTAATGAAGCTCCAAGCCCTCCACTTCGAGCGAGTGACGATACGGCGCGACGTACTCGTTCCAAGCCGTGTCTCCCGCGCCGACGTCCTCCTTGCACCCGGAAAGGAGCAACAAGGCGATGCCGATGCAGATCAGCGCGCCCCATGTTACGCGGCGTTCAAGATGACTCATGCAATCCTCCATTCGTGTGCAAAGGGCTCATACAAAGCGGCGTCGCGGGGTAATGCGCCGCGGTGCCCGCATATTTCAGCGGCAAATTGCGAGGCGCGCGCTAACGTGTCGGCCGGCGGCCAGCCGCGGAGAAAACCGAGTAACAGCACGGCGCTGAAGGCGTCGCCCGCACCGACGGTATCGGCCAAATCGGTCACCGCCGCCGCGGGTTCCTCGAGCACTTCCGCCTCGCCGCGCACGAGCAACGCGCCGTGTTCGCCGCGCGTCACCACGAGGCCGTCGAGCATCGCGCGCTCGAGAACATCGACGGCCGCCTCTCGCAAGGGGCCCTCGCCGCCGTGCAAGAGCCGCAACTCGGCTTCGTTCATTTTCGCCCAATTCGCCGCTTCGATACCCGTCCAGACTTCATGCATCGCCCACCACGGATCACGCAGATTCACATCGACAAAGCGCGGCGCTCCGGTGTCGGACACCAGGTCCGCCAGAGTTTGCGCCGCCTGCTCGTGCCGCGTCGCCAACGTGCCGTGGTACAAAACCGAGATCGACTGACCGCCCACCGCCTCACGCGCCGAGCCGGATTCAACGTGATCGTAAGCGCGATCCGCCTCGATGTCGTAGTGCGGTTCGCCGTCCTTGAAATGCACGGCGACGGTTCCCGTCGGCCATGGCTTGAGGACCTGCACGCCGCGGATATCCATCTGCCACGAAGTCATGCATTCCAGAATCGCTTGCCCGCGCGCATCGTCGCCCACGCCGGTGATCATCAGCGGACGCTCGCCGAATCCCTGCAAATGCCGGGCAACATTGAAGGGAGCGCCGCCCAGCACTTCCGTGCCGTCCGGGAAAACGTCGAACAACACTTCCCCGAAAATAAGCGGACGCCCCGCCTTCAAAGTCATGGCCTACGCCTTTCGTAATCTTTAAGTGATCCGCAATTGTGAAATCACGACCGATAGCTCGTCAAGGCGGCTATTTCCGGCTTTCCTCGGCTTCTTCCGCTTGGGCCGCCAGCCCCGAAGCGTACAACGCCGTGCCGCCGCCCCAATCGGGCGAGAGGTATCCGGCGGGACCTTCGTCGCGACCGGAGTGCGCGTAGTTTTCCAGAATCGCGCCGCGATATTCCGGTCGATACCAACGCATGTTGCCGGGCGCAACGACGCGATTTTCTTCAATCCACATCGTCATGAAACACGCCCGCAGCGCCGCCAAACCGCGCTCGCGCCACTCTGCCTCCCCGGTGGCACGATACCAATCGAGGTACAGCGGCACGAACAAGCCCTGCCGCGCATCGTTGTATTCGGCGTCGGCGTTCATCACCGCAAAACCGCCGTAGGTGTCGGCGCCCAGATGCGGATGATCGAAAACCTGTTGGAAGAGGTTGAGGCGCGCCATCACCCGCCGTCCAAAATCCAGGAAGCGCGACTCGTGCGTGTCCGTCGCCAGGTCAAGCGCCGCCCGCGCCGCCCAGTACATGCTAAGCGTGTTCATGGGCCAGGTACCGGTAAACGGATCGGCGCCGTGCTCGTCCGTGTGCCGCCCCGCGCAGGAGTAACGCAGCTCGTAGTCGAACCATTGATCCGCCGGCATGACTTCGCGATCTAGAAAGTCCACGACCTTGGCCGCGGCGTCGCGGTAGGTTTCTTCTCCCGTCACGCGGGCCAAGCGCGCCCACAACATGGCCGGTGCGGCGCTTGCCGCGCTGCGGGCGAGCGTTGGATCCACGTCCCAACCGCCCGCTTGCGGCGTGACCCACGAGGGAACCGAGCCGTCGTCATGCTGCAATTCCAGAAGCGTGTCGCCGATCTCTCGGCAGCGGGCCAAAATGCGATCCTCTGCGGCGACCGTCTCGTACCACTCGAGCAGATGAAACGCCGTGACGGCATTGTCCGGCAGGTGGAAGCGGTCGACGATTTCAAACGCCCGCGTGCCGCGCATCCAGCGGATTTCCCCCTCCGGAAACAGACACACGCTGGGCATCAAGCCTTGCTCCAACGGCGCTTGCAGCGCGAGTTCGACAATCCGCTGAGCCCGTTCGAGGAACACTTCGCCGTGTCCCCGCCGGGAAACGAGCGCGACGCCCAACGCCGTGCGTACTTGATTGAACCAACATTGGAAGGAAGCCATCGGCAGAACGTCTAGAAATCCGGCGTGCAAAATCGATTTGAGCAACCGGTAACCGGCCGCGTTGGTAAACAGCGTCGTTTGGATAAGGCGCATCAGCCCGACGAGTCGGCCCTGGTTGCGCAAGTACGAATCGACGCCCTTTTTGCCCATCAACTTCGGCGTCCGGCGCGCGGTGATCGTCTGCGTAATCATCGCACCCACCGGCCGCCCGCCGCCATCGAATTCGTGATACATGTCCGGCGCGAACATGCGCTCGAGCGCCGCCGCTTCGTACTCTTCCAACGGCAGCACCAGCGGAAGCGTGCGCTGCGGATCGCCGAACGTTCGCCAAATAAATGAAGCGGATTGCTCGATGTTCATTCCGTCGAGCAGGTAGTGGCCGAAACGAAATTCGTCGCCGACCTCGCACCATTTGCCGTTGCGGGCGCGGCGAAAAAATACGTGCCCCGTGGTCTTCCACCCGCCGACGCCGTGCGCCATCTCGCAAGCGCCGGACGCGCCCTCGCGCAGGAAATCCAGAACCGCCCGGTGCTCTCCCGGCCACGTCGCCAAATCGGGAACCAGCCCCCAGCGCTCACCGTCCTTTTCCGCATGCAGCAGCGGCGAGCGAAAAACCTGGTCGGCAATGACGAAATCGTGGCGCGGCCGCAGATACGGGGCCCACACGTAGTCGGGATCCACCGCGGGCGTCGCGTAACGGATTTCAAGTTGATGCAAACGATGCCGAAGCCGCGGCTGAAACGCGACTTGCACCCGGCGAATCCTCGAGCCCTCGATTTCGGTGACGGTCAACCGAACCGGTCCAACGGGCGTTTCGGCGAGGAAGCCGTCGGCGTCCTTATGCCAAGCGTACCTTCCGTGATCGCGGTTCCAAGACATGTGAAGCGGCAGAAGTTGAAATCGGCCGATAGTCACGGACGCGGAGTGTTGACGGGAATCGGACATGGCGTACCACCTTGCGCTGGGTCGCCAATTTCGTTAGCCGATTTCGCGTCATTACGCAACTTGCCGCGGTCGAGCTACTTCTGCTGGTCGGATTCGGCCGGCGTGAAATCCAGCGAAACGGAGTTGATGCAGTAGCGCTGACCGGTCGGCGCCGGGCCGTCGTCGAACACATGGCCCAGATGACCGCCGCATGCGCCGCATAACACTTCCGTTCGGGCCATTCCCAGCGTCCCATCGCGTTCCAATCGGACGCTGTTTGCGTCAATCGGCTGCCAGTAGCTCGGCCAACCGGTCCCCGAAACGAACTTATGATCGGAGGAAAACAGCGGCGTACCGCATCCGGCACAAACGTAGACACCGGTGTCTTTGTGTTTCCAGAACTCGCCCGAGAAAGCGCGTTCGGTGCCCTTTTTGCGCAGAACCCGGTATTCTTCCGCGCTGAGCAACCCTTTCCATTCGCTATCCGTTTTCTTTGTTTTATCAGTCATTTTGGCACCATTGTTTGAGTTTTCACTTGACGTGTCCGAATCGTCCTCCGCGCCGGCAGAAATCCCGCCTGCCGCCAGGGCGATGAAGGCGAACACGACAAGACCGACAAGCAGGATCCCGAAAGTTTCTCCCCTCGGGAATCGTCGGTGGCCGTAGGGTGTTTTCATGGCGAACTCCTTTCATTAGAAGTCGCCAAACCGGCTGATTTCCTTACAAATCGTTCGGTGGAGGATGGAAGCTCATTCGAAATTGAGGATATCGGAGTGTTCTACCGCAAAGCTCCGCATGGCCTCGCGGCAATTGTCCCCGAGCGTCGGCAAACTGTAGGCGTCTTTGGATCGATACGCCCACGGCCAGGCACCCGCGTACCCCAACGCAAGCGCATCATCCAATACTTCCCGGCACTGCTCTCTGCCGTCAAATTCCCCCACAACTACAGGCAGATCAGTCGTCGGCTTCCCGATTTCAGGCAAGCTGAGGCCTTCATCGATCTGCCCCGTGCCGTTCCATAAGTGAAACTGCGCAATTCCGAGTTTCAGATCCGACCACTGATCAACCCATCGGTGACTGGCGCTGCCGATCGTGAAAACGTGATCGTACCCACCTCGGTCCGAGGGGTATTGGGCGATGATCGCGGCGAAAAACGCGTGCATTTGAGCGAAGGTCACCGCTCCGCCTTCCTTGATTTCGGAAGGCCGCTTGCCGTCTGGAATGACGACATGGTTTTCGTTGTTGCTCAACAGCCAGCAGGGTTCGTTCATGAGTTCCCACGCGATTATCTCTTCGCTTGCACCGAATCGTTCAAACAGGGGTTTTATCGCGTTTTCCATCAGGGATCGCCGCTTCTGAGGATCGATGATCAGATCCGCACGGCCGAACAGTGGATACTCCGCGCCCGTGACGGCATCGTGCTCGATCTTCGTCTCCGCGCCCAAAAGGAAATCGAAAAGGACGGGAACAAGCCGCAAATCGCTGGACGCGGCCACGCGAACGGCTTCATCGAAATCGGCAAGAAATTTGTCATCCAGCCCGACCACATTGCCGTCGCCGTCGAATACCAGACCCGACCGACCGTCCGCGAAAACCCAAAGCCGGAGCGCCTTGGCCCCGAGACCGGCGATGTCCCTTAGCTCGTTTTCCGTGCGCGTTTCGGCGGTATCGAACGTGAATGTGACGGGCTCCATGGCCGGAATCGTCACATTTTCAATATAAAAGTCGCCTTCATAGGAATAGGATGCAGGCGCTTTTTCATTAGTGGAAACCTTGACGCCGACCGCGCGAACTTTCGTGGCGTCGAAATCACCGGTATGGTCGAGCGTGAGGGAAAGTTGCTTGCTCCCACCACCTTCAATGTTCCACCAATCCGATTCGAGCCAGTTCCATTTTTCGTCCTGCAGAAACAAAACCGCGCCGTTGGGCGTTTTGGACAAACCGCCCGCGCTGGGCTGGAAATACACGTTACAGGTAACCGTTTTGCCGGCCAGGTCCAGAAACTCCCCTTTGCCGAGACTCGCCATTTCATCGAACCAAAAGAACGTGAGGGCGTGGGCGAAATTCTCATCCCGTGCCCGGAGCTTCACGTTCACACCCAAACGATTCTGATCCCAGAAAAGCTTCTGACACCCCTGGAAACCCGGCTTGGTTTCGCAACGCCAACCAGAGGGTCCCTGCGATGCCAGCCCTAGGTATCCCCAAGGGGCAATGCCGAACGTCGTACCGTAGGAGTCCCACGGAAGATTGACGGCTTGTATCCATCGGGGGGTATCGTGGGCCGCCTCATCGCCCTCCCGGTTGCCGTCGCTTGTCTTGCAGGCCAAGAGCAACATCAAGAAAACGAGAACTAACGCCCATAAAAACAACTGAACGGAGGTCTTGCGTCGCATGTTTCCCCTCTCGGATTTCCGCAGTACTGCGGTTGGCTCGACGTAGCCGATTTCTCAGAGGTTCCATCTCCTCGCGCCGGGGCTGCGATCTTCTCCGCGCTGAGAACGCCGACCGATGCCGACTGATCGTTTCGCTTCTCCGGGACGCCTAGTCCTATCTCTTTTGCTATTTTATCTACTCTTTAATTTTACCAATTATACCTTTTACAACATTGCGAATCAATGGTTGATTGCCTGGTGCGCAATCGTTAGCTGCCGACAGATGCACACCGATTCCCTAAATGCGAACGTGTTCGGTTTATGCCTGGAACGCCTTATAGAACCGATCCTGCGGGTTGAAAGCGACCATTTAACATGTATTTTGGCATGTTTGTGTGCAAATGGCAGTGATAGCGGATATTATTTTATCATTTCTATAAGTTAGATTTAAACAGTCGGTAGGCGGTCAAGTTTGGCGGATGCTTTGTCCGCGCTTTTGAGTTGGTGTTCCCAACGACCGGTCAGTTCGGTGATCTTTCCTTTTATCTCTTCGTATTCGGCCAGCAGCTTGTTGTATCGGTCGGGATCCTCGTAGGTACCCGGATCGGCCAGTTTGGCCTCCAACTCGGCCTGACGAGCTTCCATTTTGGCGATGCGGTTCTCGAGTTCCGCAGCTTTGTCCTCCGCCTCGCGTTGCAGCCTCTCCAGTCGCGTGCGCTCGCGATTGATCCGCTTGCGCTGTTCGTGACGCTGTTTGTTATCGGGGACCGAGTCCGCGTCGCTGGGCGCAGCCTCTAAACTCGACTTGGCGCGTTCCGCCCTCTCGTTTTCCTTTTCCTCCTGCACACTCAAGTGATAGCGGTAGTCGGCGAGATTCCCCGGGTATACGCGCAATTCACCGTTTTCCAGATCCCACACCTTGTTGGCGATGCGGTTGATGAACGCCTGGTTGTGGCTGACGAACACCAACGTGCCGTCGAAGGTTTCCAAGGTTTCGGCCAGTGCCTCGGTGGACAGCAGATCCAGGTGGTTGGTCGGCTCGTCCATCAACAACACGTTGCCGGGGTTGACCAACAACTGCGCCAGGCTGACGCGGGCCAGTTCGCCGCCGGAGAGCACGCTCACCGATTTATCGACATCGCCTCCCGAAAAAAGGAACGCGCCGCAAATCGTGCGCACGGCCGTTTGGCTGAGCGAGGGGCTCACGCGCCATACTTCGTCGAGCACGGTGCGGCTGCGGTCCAGGCGGTCGAGCCGATGTTGCGCGTAGTAAGAAAGCTTCACGTTGCTGCCGCATTCAACCGTGCCCGCGGTGGGCGTGAGGTCGCCGGCCATGATGCGCAGCAAGGTGGTTTTGCCGGCGCCGTTGTAGCCGATCAGCGCGATGCGGTCGCCACGGGACACGGCGGCATCGAGGCCGTCGTACAACACCAGCTCGCCGAAACGCTGGGTGACATTCTCCACGTGGACGGCGATTTTGCCGATGCGTTCGCTGGGCGGGAAGGAAAATCTCAATTCCTGCCGCCCGTGGTCGACTTCGACAATCTCCATTTTCTCGAGTTGTTTGATGCGGCTTTGCACCTGCCGCGCCTTGCTGGCCTTGGCGCGAAAGCGGCGAATGAAGTGCCGGGCCTGGCGGATTTCCGCATCCTGATTTTTACGCGCCGCCCGGCGCACGTCGATTTCGTGATCGCGAAGCTCGCGGTATCGATTGTAATCTCCGGGATAGCTGCGCAGCCCCTCCACCTCGAAGGACAGAATGCGCTTGACCTGCTTGTTGAGAAACTCGCCGTCGTGGCTGATGAGCATGATGGCGTTGCGAAAGCTGAGCAGAAACTCGTTGAGCCAGTTGACGCTGGGGATGTCCAGGTGGTTGGTCGGCTCGTCGAGCAGCAGCAGGTCGGGCCGCTTGAACAGCAGACCGGCCAGGGCCGCGCGCATTTTCCAGCCGCCGGAAAACTCGCTCAGCGAGCGCCGGAAATCCGCTGTTTTGAAACCGAGGCCCATCAGGATTCGTTCCGCTTCGTACTCGCTGTATTCCGCCTCGAACTGATCCAGATGGACGTGCAGGTCGGCAATGCGCTGCGCCAACTCCATTTGTTCGTCGGCGTCTTCGCTTTCGTGCAGCGCCGCCTCGGAGTCGGTCAGCCGCGTTTCGAGATCCGCCTTGCCCGGCACGGCCTCGAGCACCGATTGCAACAGCGGCGCCCGTCCGACCTCCAGGATGTCCTGCGGCAGATACCCCACCGACACACCCCGCGCGAAATGCAGCCGCCCGCCGTCCAACTCCTGAGCGCCGATGATGATGCGAAACAGCGTCGACTTGCCCGTGCCGTTCGGCCCGACGACCCCGATGCGCTCCCCGGCGCTGACCATGAAACCCGCGGCGTCTAGGATCGGCTTGGGCCCAAAAGCCAAGTGCAGGTTTTCGGCGGTGAAAATACTCATGGGGCGCGTTTTACTTGTTTCCCGCCAAGGATGCAACGCGCCCCTCCCCCAAGCGCGGTCTTTGTGGTTTGACGTCGATCGTGTAGGATGCCGTGCGAATTCAACCAAACGAGGAAACTATGAAAACGCGCATGACCGAACTGTTCGGCATTCAATACCCCATCATGTGCGGCGGGATGCTGTGGATCGCCAAGCCGGAACTGGCCGCCGCGATCAGCAACACCGGCGCGCTGGGGAATCTGACCTCCGGCAACTACGACACCGGCGACGACCTGCGTGCCGCCGTCGACCGCACCCGCGAACTGACCGATAAGCCCTTCATCATCAACATCACGACCATGCCGTCGATTCGGCTGCCGGTCGAGTTGCTGCAGGATTTTTTCCGCGTTTGCTGCGAGAAAAAAGTGGCCGGCATCGAAATCGCCGGCGCCCCGGTCGACACATTCCTGGGCCCCGAGTACCTGCCGATGGCCAAGGAAGCGGGCGTGAAGGTGCTGCACAAGGTCGGCACCGTCAAGCACGCCGCGCACGCGCAGGAGGTCGGCTACGACGCCGTGACTATCGCGGGCTTCGAAGAAGGCGGTTTCCCGCACAAGGATAACGTCTCGACGATCGTCCTGGTGCCCAAAACCGTTGCGGCGGTGGATATCCCCGTGATCGCGGCGGGCGGCATGGTGGACGGTAAGTCGCTGGCGGCCGTTCTGGCCCTGGGCGCCGACGGCATGATGATGGCCACGCGCTTTCTGGCCACCAAAGACAGCGGCATTCACGAGAACATCTACCGGACGCTGCTGGAGAAAAGCGAGCGCGACACGTCGCTGAATCTGCAAACCTTGCTGGCGCCCTTCGGCCTGCAGGTGCGCGCGCTGCGCAACAAGATCATGGAACAGGTCGACGAAATCGAGGCCACGGGCGGTGACTTCTCGCAGCTTTTCCCGCTGATATCCGGCCAACGCGCCAAGCAGGTCTGGGCCGACGGCAACGTGGATGAGGCGATGCTGACCATCGGGCAGTCGGTCGGCCGCATCGACGACATCCCGACCGTCGCCGAGTTGGTGGAGCGAATCGCGCGCGAAACCGAAGAGGCGTTGGACGGCGCTTTAACCCAAACACGCCAGTCGTAGGCAAACGCGTTGAACAACCGACAAGAGTAATCCGGTGCGTACGGTCCCATACTTAACCTTCTTGATGTTTGTGCTGCTGGCGGCCACGACGGCGGCGGGGTTGATGCTGCCGCCTGATTTCCCGGGGCGCCTGCCGACTGTCATGAAATTCTTATTGCTGGCCGAGATGGTGCTGGTCATCGTGATCACGGCGCGCCTGCGCTCTCCACTGCTGGGCCGACCGGCTTGGCGGCGCGCGGGGAACTTCATCCTGGCCGGTCTGCTGCTTTCCTTTCTCGGCGACGTGAACAACCTGCGGCTGATCGATTTGACCTTCATCACCCCGGTGCAAACCCTGCTGTCGGTGCCGTTTTTCATCGCCGCGCACGGGCTGTACATCGCATCCTTCAGACTGTTGGCGAAACACCGAGGCGTCGGTTCCTCGCGATGGCTCCGGCTGACGGCGGTGGCTTGGCCGATTCTTTCGTTGGCGGCGTGGTACTTCATCGTGCCGGCGGAACTGGGCATTGTTGAGAAAATCGTTGCCTTGGGTTACACCTTCGTGGTGGTCGGCATGGGCGTGGCTTCGCTGTGGTTGGTGGCCGCGTGGGGAACGCGGGCGTGGCCGCAAGCGCTGGGCGCGGCGTTATTCATTTTCTCAGACGCGTTAATTGGCGTACACTTACCGGACCCGTCGCCCATCGCCACGAGTATGATTATCTGGATGACTTACGTCAGCGCACAGTTACTCATTGGACGCACGCTGGTATTGGCAAGCAAGGAGGATGAATCGCATGCGTAGACCCCGGCACACGATCGTGTGGTCGCTTAGCTTACTTCTGTTGGCAGCCGTGCTCATGGGCGCGAAAGCCAAGGATAACGAAGAACCTCGGTCGATCATTTTTCGCTACGATTGGCAGAGCAAAATTGTTCGCACCGCGCATTTCACCGAACCGTCGGGCATCGTATACCACCGAGAG
Source organism: Candidatus Lernaella stagnicola (assembly GCA_030765525.1). Classification (NCBI taxonomy): domain Bacteria; phylum Candidatus Lernaellota; class Candidatus Lernaellaia; order Candidatus Lernaellales; family Candidatus Lernaellaceae; genus Candidatus Lernaella; species Candidatus Lernaella stagnicola. Next base: position 99,375 of record JAVCCK010000015.1, on the reverse strand, counting down.
CGCGACACGCTTTTTGTAATCGGCGACGAGGGCGACATCGCCGAGTTGACGCGCGAAGGCAAGTTCCTCCAACGCAAGATCCTCGACGCGAGCCGCGACTTGGAAGGCATCACGTACGATCCGGCCACCGGCCTGCTCTACGTCGCGGTGGAGGACCGGGAAGAGATCCTGGAAGTTAAGCCGGACGGCTTCGCCATCACCCGCCAATTCGACGTGGAGAGGAAGTTTGACGGCAAATTGATCCTCCACAAGAACGACAATATGGGATTCGAGTCCATTACCTTCGTGCCCGACGACACTCACCCGGAGGGCGGCTCGTTCTTCTTAGGCAATCAATCGTTCGGCATCAACGACGAAGAGAATCCGTCGGTGATCATCGAAGTGGAATTGCCCTTGAAGAGCAACACCGACCGGCGCGGGACGGTCCCGATCAAGCGCTATTTTTCCATCGGGATTCGCGATCTGTCCGCACTGCATTACGATCGCAAAACCCGCCACTTGCTCGTAGTGAGCGATGCCAGCAACACCTTCTTCGAAGTGAGCACGGCGGGCCAAATCGTCAGCTATTGGGCTTTTCCCGGGGCGGACCAGGAAGGCATCACGTTGGACGACGAGGATTTTATGTACATCGCGCAAGACAGCGGCGGCATACTGAAAATCAAATGGCTTAGGTAGCCCCGCCCGTCCCGCGACACCTCTCGCAATTCAATTTCAGGTTCCCTCGGATTCTCCGAGCGGCTATGATACGGGAACCATCAACACACCAAGGATTGGGAACATGGGGCATGTGACCACAAAAGCAGCGTATCTCGCCCTCCAGGAACGACTCGACAAGATGCCGATCGGCGCGCCGGCCAATCGCTTCTTATTCGAAATTCTTGCCGAACTTTTCAGCGAGGAAGAGGCCCGCGTCGCCGCCGCCGTGCCGATGGGATTGACCTCCGCCAGGCGCATCGCGGCCAACGCCGACATGGACCTGGCGCAAGCCCGCGAAGTGATCGACCGCCTGGTGGAAAAGGGCCTACTGGCCGACCTACCCCGCAGCAACGGTTCGGTCAGCTACTTTCTCAACCCGACGATGGTCGGCTTTTTTGAGTTCACCATGATGCGCGTGCGCACGGATATCGACCAGCAGCGCGTCGGCAAACTTTTCCACGAGTATCTGCGCAACGATCCTGAGCGCGCCTTTTTCAAGGCCGTGGCCGAAGGCGAGACGTTTTTCGCCAGGCCGCTCGTCCACGAAGACGTCCTGGAAGCCGACGTCTATTCCGAAGTGTTGGACTACGAGAAGGCGTCGCAGATCATCGAGGAAGGCGGACAGTGGGCCGAAGCAATGTGTTACTGCCGACACGTCAAAACGCATACGGGCGAAGCGTGCGATTACCCGAGGGACTTCTGCCTCAGTTTCGGCCAGGGCGCCAATTACCTGATACGTCGCGGTTTCGCGCAGGCCGTTTCGAAAGAGCATGCGCTGGAGGTTCTGCACGAAGCGCGTGAACGCGGCATGGTGCAAATGGGCGACAACGTGAAAAACCAGCCGCACTACATGTGCAACTGTTGCCCCTGCTGCTGCGAAATGCTGGCCGGTTTACGGGAATTCCCCGGGCCGACGCCGGTGGTGACGTCCAACTACGTGGCGGTGATCGAAGATGAAAACTGCCTCGGCTGCGGCAAGTGCGCGACCGCCTGCCCGGTTAACGCCATCGAGATGCATGCCGCCAAGCCGACGGCAAGCCGCCCCACGCGGAAGAAAGCCGCCGTCGTCGACGCCGATCGCTGCCTCGGGTGCGGTGTCTGTCGCCGCTCGTGCACGCACGACGCACTTTCGCTGCATCGCATCGGGCAGCGGGTTCATACGCCGGAAAACATGATGGAGAAAATGCTTTTGCAGGCGGTGGAACACGGCAAGCTGCAAAATTTTCTTTTCGCCGACCCCGGCAAGGTGTCTCACCGCATGCTCGGCGCGGTTCTCGGCGCGATTTTGAATTTATCGCCCGCCAAACGGTTGTTGGCCCAAAAGCAGATAAAATCGAAGTTCGTCAACGCCTTGCTCTCCGTGGCGCCGAAGCCGTAGACATTCGCCTCGCGAAGTGGAATACGATTTCGTCCGGTTGCCTGTTGTGGTGTGGACACGAAAGCTCCTGATCGACGGTAACAACTTGATTGCCGCCTTTGTCATCAGCCGGGATTTTGGTTAGGCTAAGTCAGAAATTTGTTACCGAATATTTCGACAGCTCGCACAACTTCGAAGGAATCTCCATGTCCGCACGCATCTCTCCATTGTGGTGGCCCGTAATGGTTCTCGGGTCGCCGATTCTCGTCCCCTTGCTGACAGCCAAGACGGTGACATTCCGCCGTAACGTGAAAAGCTCGCGCATCGCGAACCAAGCGCGACGCTCGGCGATGGTCAAAATGGACATCCCGCCCGTCGACACGTTTCGCTGGACTGTGTTGGTCGAGCAGCGCACACGCCCCGGTTTTCTGGGCGACGCCGCCGTTTCGTATCTGCTGGAAACCGACGCGGGCCGCACCCTGCTTGATGTCGGCTTCGGGGCCACCACCAAGGCGCTCGCGCATAACGCCGCGAAACTCGATTTCACCATCGACCAGATTGACGCCATGGTTCTCTCGCACCTGCATCTGGATCACATGGGAGGGCTCGCGGCCCAGAAAGCGGCGACCGTGCACTGGCCCGAGTCGCTGGGCAAGCCGCGGCCGGACACACCGTGCTTCCTACCCGACGCAGCCAAGGCGCCGGGGTTCTCCTGTGCCGTCATCGAAAAGCCGAGCTTGCTGCCGACGGGACTGGCGACCACGGGGCCGATCGCCCGCGCCATGTTTGTAACCGGCCTCATCCAAGAACAAGCTCTGATCGTCAACCTGCGTGGAAAGGGATTGGTCGTCATTACCGGGTGCGGACACCAAACGGTTCCGGCATTACTCGACGCCGTGCGCCGCATCTCCGATGAACCGATTTATGCCGTCGGCGGTGGTTTGCATTTCCCCCTCGCCGAGGGGCGTTGGCAAGCGGCCGGTATCGACTTCCAGCGCTTGCTCGGCACCGGCAAACCACCGTGGATGAAAATCCAATCCGCCGACATCGACCGGGCTATCACGGCCTTAAATGACGCCAAGCCCGAACGTGTGCTGCTGTCGGCCCACGACACCGATGACGAGGCCATCGCACTTTTCGAGCGCCATCTCGACGCCAATGTCGAAGTGCTGGAGGCGGGCGCACAATACGAATTCTGAACGCACACGGGCGCTTGCTATCTCAGTTCGCGAGCAGTTCCCGCCAGTCGTGCTCGACACGCCCAAACACCGCTTCCCAAGTGAACGCGGCGAGCGTCTCACAGTAGGCCGGATCCGCCGGGTTCGCCGGGGGCTGCTCCAGCGCGTGTTGCATGGCGTCGGCGAGGTTGCTGGTGAACGCGGGCAAATCCCGGTCGAAGGGTTCGTCCACGTTTCGCAAGCGGGGAAGCGGCACGGTCGTCATCCACGGCCGCAGTTCCGATAGGCGCGAGGCGGCGATGCTGGGAAGCTCCGTCGCCACCAATCGGCAACCGCACGCCATCGCTTCTACGAGCACCAGCGGCAATCCTTCATAGAACGACGGAAGCACGCACACGCGCGAGCAACGAAACAGATCGGCCAGATCGTGCTGCGCGAGTTGACCGTGCAGGCGTACGTGACTGCCCAATGCCTCGGCGCGTTGTCGCACTGCTGCAGCCTCCTCCCCAGCTCCCGAACCGGCGATTTCCAACACGACGTCGGGAATTCGCTTCGACAGCAAAGCCACCGCGTCCAGCAACCACGGCACGCCTTTGGCACGGCTGGTCTTACCCGCGTAAGCGACGCGCGGCACGCTGCGATCCACGCCCTCCCGGAAATGGAATGCCTCCTGATGGTAACCCGCGCCGATCACGCTTACGCGCCCGGCGTCAACACCCAACCGCGCGACGAGTTCCTTCGCTTGGCCGTCGTGTGCCACAAGGAAGCGTTCGTTGCGACGGCAGCCTGCGGTGACGCGCGGCGCGAGGTGCGGGCACAACTCCATTTGCCGAAAGCCCGTGGCGTGGCATTGATTGACCACCGGCGTGGTCGGCGCGAGGTCTTTGATGAGCGAACTGACGAGCCACAGGTGGTGGGCGTGAATGACATCGGGTTTGGTTTGGGCGATCACTTCTCGCAGATGCTTTGTCCATGCCTCGATGTAAGCCGTGAGCGTCGCGGTATCCATGCCGGAAAAGCAGGTGCTGCAATACGGCATAACGTCGCTCATGCCAGGCACTGGAAAAGGCAACTCGGGCGTTTCAAAAAGAAGCGGGTGGATGTTCGCTTCCGGCAGATCGCCAACGGCAACGGTGCGCTCTTGGGCCGGTACGCCAACCACGACGTGTTGCCGCCAGCCAAGGGCCGCGGCGTGTCGCACGAAGGCGTCGAGTGTGATACCGCTGCCGGTCTGTTGTGGGCGTTGCGACAGCACATGCAGAACCGTGGTCATGAGTCCTCCCTGTAGTCGCCACATTATCCAGATGCGGTGTCGCAATGCCAAGACCTGGTTGGCACGCCGCGCCCCGACTTGCTAAAGTGCCGGCCGGAACCCGCATTTGTGTTGGAGGACTGCATGAGCGACCCATCGAAGGGGAAGACTCTTCTTTCGCCGAAAGAGAAGAAGGATATCGAGCGCCGTTTCGGTACCTTCGTCAACGCCGGTCAGGTCAAGTATCTCAAGGCCGGTCACCTCGACGTCATCGAGGCGCGGCGGGAAGGCGTTGGCTTTACCGACGCGGTCGACGGCCGCGAGTTCTACGACTGCTTCACCTCCGCGGGCAGTTTCAACGTCGGGCGTCACAACGAAACGATCATGCGCGCCCTGGAAGAAGGCCTGCAAACTCTCGACATCGGCACGCACGATCTGGTCTCGCCTCAGAAGGCGGCGTTTGCCAAGAAGTTGGTGGCGATTTCGCCCGGCGATCTCTCCCGCGTGCTGTTTGCCTCGGGAGGCGGCGACGCGGTGGACTGCGCCATCAAACTGGCGCGCGGCGCGACGGGCCGGTCGCGGATCATCTCCACTATCAAGGCCTATCACGGGCACACCGGGTTCGCGCTGGCGGGCAACGGCAAGGAACATTACCGCCACTATTGCGAGCCGCTCATTCCCGCCTTCGACTTTGTTCCGTTCAACGATTTCGCCGCGTTGGAGCGGGCCGTCACGACGGACACGGCGGCCATTATCCTCGAACCCATCCAAGGCGAGGCGGGGGTTTTCGCGGCCGACGACGAGTATCTTCGCCGCATTCGCACGCTGTGCGACGAGCGCGGCGTACTGCTCATTTTCGACGAAATCCAAACCGGCTTCGGTCGAACCGGGAAGCTGTTCGCTTGCGAGCATTCGGGCGTCGTCCCCGACGTGATGACGGTCGCCAAATCGATCGGTGGCGGGCTCTACGCCAACGGGGCGGTGATCTACCGGCCCCTGCACTCCCTGGTCGATTACGTGGAGAAGCATCCGGATTTTCATCCGTCGACAACCGGCGGGTCGAATCTGGGCTGCCACGTGTCGCTCGCGGTGATCAACTTCATCCTCGATCACAGCCTGTGGGAAAACGCGGCGGCGCGCGGCGAGCAACTTCGCACGGCGTTGGAAGAGTTGCGCCGCGACAACCCGAAGATCATCAAGGAGGTGCGCGGTCGCGGGCTGATGATCGGCATCGAATACCTGCACGAATTCATGGGACCGATGATGTCCGACGCCCTGGCGCAAAACGGGGTGTTTGCCGCCTACTCCGGCAATGCGCCGCAGGTGATGCGTTTCATGGTGCCGATCGTCATCTCGGAAAAGGAGATGGCAAGCGTCATCGACCGCATCGGCGCAGCGGTGGCGACCATGAAGAAATTGCTGCCCCTGGCGCTGCCGGCGGCGAAAATTCCGCCGGTTCTGCGTCTGCTCAACAGCGAGAAGGTCCAAACCGTGTTGTTTGGCTGGGTGCGCCGCGCCGAAGACGCCTGGCACGCCGTGAAAGGAGGCGGCCGATGAGTACCCGGAAGAACGAGACGGCCGCCCTGGCGGATTTTCGCAAATACGTTTCGGCGGCGCAGGTCAGGCAGCTCAAAAAGCTCGGTCACGATTTTGTCGAGACCGCCGCCGAGGGCGCCTTTTTGACCGACGATCGCGGCCGTCGCTATCTGGATTGTTACACCAACGCCGGCATCCACAATTTGGGACGCCGCCCGGCCGCCGTCGCCGCGGCGCTGCGTGAGGGATTGCGCGTCACCGACCAGGGCAATTTCCCCATGATCAGTCGGGAAAAGGCGTTACTGGCCGAGAAGCTGGCCCACTTCGTGCCGGGTCCGGCGGAGTGCACGGTGTTCGGCGTGGTGCGCGGCGAAGCCTTCGACTGCGCGGCCAAGTTGGCGCGGGGCCACACCGGCCAGCGTGATCTAGTCGCGCCGCGTGGTTCGTGGTTTGGGCAGACCGGCTTCGCTCTGTCGTTGTCGGCGCATCCCTATCGCGACGACTACGCACCCCTGGTGCCCGGCTCGCGGATTGTCGACTTCACGGATGCCGAAGCGGTGCGCAGCTCTATCACGGCCGACACCGCCGCCGTGTTCATCGAACCCTTCCAGACCGAAAATCATTGCGCCACCTTCACGCCGAAAATCTGGCGCGCGCTCTGGCAGCGCTGCGGTGAAAACGGAACGCTGTTGGTGGTCGACGAGACCCAGTGTGGTTTCGGACGCACGGGACGGCGCTTCGGGTACGAGCATTTCGACGTGCAACCCGACACAGTGATCCTCGGCGAGGCGCTGGGTGCGGGCGTCTTCCCGATTTGCGGCACGATCTTTTCGCCCGCGCTCAACACCTTCATGAACGACCACCCGCTGATCCACCTTTCCACCTTCGGCGGCTCCGACCTGGGGTGCACGGTGGCTTCCGCGGCGCTGGACGCCTACGAACAGTCCCGCCCCTGGGAGAATGCCGCGCGGCGGGGTGCCGAAATCCGCACCGGGCTGCACGACCTGATCGATCCCAAAGGAAAGGCGCTTCTGTCGATGGCCGGTGAGGGGCTGCTGCTTTCGCTCGCGTTTTCGAGCCCGACCAAAGCGACGTCGATGTGCCGGGCGTTGGCCGGGGCGGGAGTTTTCGCCAAGCCGGGCTGCGTCGCGCAAAACACCGTGTTGCTGCGACCGCCGCTGACGATCGACGAGGAAGATGTCGCGCTGCTGGTAACGGCGATTCAAAAGGCCGTAAAAAGCCTGTCGACGACGCGGAGAAGCAAGAAATGAAAGCGCTCTATTTCGATAACAGCCTGCCGAAAATAGCGGTGCTCAAGGCGTTGTCGCTCGTGGACAAGTTCGCCGCGCTGGGCCGCTTCTCCCCGGTGCAATACGCCGAAGTGCCCGAGCCGTCGTTGCCCAACGAACGCTGGCTGAAGGTGCGCAACCTCGCGTGCGGTCTGTGCGGCACGGATATGCATCTCATCTTCATGGACATGGACCCGAAGACCTTCTACGCCGCGGTGCCGGGTATCGAACGCAAGTTCCTCGGGCACGAGTTGGTCGCCGAAGTCGTGGAAGTCGGCCGCGACGCGGGCGATTGGCAACTCGGTGAACGCGTGGCCATGCGCATCGATTGGCCCAGTTGCTACCAGTTGGAAATCGACCCGCCCTGCCCGCAATGCGCGGCGGGGTCGTACATGCTGTGCGAAAACGTCGGCCGCAAGCCACTGCCCCTGCGCGACATGGGCGGCGGTTTTTCGCCCTACATGGTGATGCACCGCACCCAGCCGTTTCGTCTGCCGAAGGATTTGCCCACCGAACGCGCGGTGCTGGTCGAGCCGACCGCCAGCGCGATGCACGGCGTCCTCAAGGCCGACGTGAAACCCGGAGATCGCGTGCTGGTGATCGGCGCGGGTACGATCGGGCTGCTCGCCGTGGCCATCACCGCCGCCTTGCATCCGGAGGCGGAGGTCAGTTGCCTGGCGCGTTACCCCTTCCAGGCCGAAGCCGCGAAAACCTGCGGCGCGGGGCACGTGTTGGTCGAGGACTCTTCCGTGTACCAATCGGTGGCCGATAAAACCGGCGCTCGCTACATCAAAGGTCCTTTCGGCAATGAAATTTTGCTGGGCGGATACGACGTCATCTACGACACGGTCGGCAACGACAACACCCTGCACAACGCTCTGCGCTGGACGAAAGCCGGCGGGCAATTGGTTCTCCTGGGCATCAATTTCAAGCCGGGCAAGATCGATTACTCGCCCATCTGGTCGCAGGAGATCAGGGTTACCGGCATCAACTGCCACGGCACCGAGGCCGACGGGGTCAATTCCTTTGAGAAAGCCGCACAGTTGTTGACCGATCCGTCATTCGCCGTCGATCATCTGGTGACGCACCGCTTCACCATGGACCAATACAAAGACGCCATCCATACGTTCCTGAACAAGCGCGCCGAAAAGGCGATCAAGATCGTGCTGGAACACCCGCAGACAGCTTGACACAACGCTTTTTGTCCAGATATTTATTTGACTAAAATGCGGTGAATCTTTATCTTTCGAGTAATGAAAAGCGAAAAAGACCAAAAAGACGACCTATTTTCGATGCGTGTCGTCGCAAAGCTGACCGGCCTGACGCCCGATACGATCCGCGTGTGGGAGCGTCGATACGGCGCCGTTTCCCCGGCGCGGACGGCCGGAGACACTCGTCAGTACACCCATGCCGAGGTCGGTCGCTTGATTTTGTTGCGCCGCGTGACTGCTCTTGGTAGGCGCATCAAAACCGTGGCCACGCTGCCCGACGAGGAACTACAGCGAATAATCGATGAGTTGGAAGCTGCGGCAACACCGCCGGAAACCGAGGGCGGGCCGGCGGTCGGCGGCGATTACCATCGTGCCATCGTGAACGAGTACATTACGGCGGTGCGGGCCTTTGACGCCCAGCGCGCGCAGCGGTTATTGAACAGGGCCTCGTTATTGATGGATCCTCACGAGTTCGCGATGAAAGTCGTCGTGCCGATTCTGCAGGAAGCCGGGGACCATTGGTTCCACAAACGCTTCACGATTGCGCACGAGCATCTGATTTCCATGCAGATTCGCGCGCTGCTGATCAAATTGATCGATATGACGTCTCCGTTGCCCGGAGCGGAGAAAATCCTCGTGACCACGCCGTCGGGCCATCGGCACGAATTCGGTGTGCTGGTGGGCGCTCTGTTGGCCGCGAGCCGTGGTTTGACACCGGTCTACTTGGGCCCGGACACGCCGGTGGAAGATATTTTGAAAGCCATCGAAATGAGCCGGGTGAACCTTGTCTTGTTGAGCGTCGTTCGTGACGTAAATCAGGAGGAACTGGACTCGCTGGGCGACGCCTTGCATCGCCTCTCGGACGCCGCCGAAGTGTGGTTAGGCTTGCCCGCCGACCACGCCGCCAACCGCCTCGCCCACGGCGCCCGCGTTTTCCACGATTTTGCGACCCTCGAAGCGGCCCTCACGCAGCGCGTTTCCTGACTTTCGAGAAAGAGCGCGCGCCGATGCCGCCTCACCGAAATTCTAGTATCGCGGGAATCACGCCAGGGCACAGCCTCACATAATAGAGTGCTTTAACAAACCACATCTATATATCTGTTTTATTGCGGTATTTAGCCATCACGACGAGCGCCTGCAGTCTAGTTGCCTGTCGCCTTTTCAGCGAAGCTTGAAGGCCGTCAATTGGTGAACCAGTTTCTCGGCGAACTCCACCGACATCATGAACTGATCCATGTCCAGATTTTCCGGCGTGTCCGTCGGCCAGTGGTAGTGGCGCGGGCTTCCCAGTTCGGGATCGACGCACCCCAGGCACACGCCGTCGTAGCCGTGCGCCAAGAACGCCGCCACATCCGAACCGCCCACCGGGATATCGAAGCCGGTCACTTCGTTGAACCGCGACTCGGAACCGGCGGTTGCCTCGCAAACTTCCTTGATCCAGGTGGGAATCGGCGTGCGAACGATCTCGCCCTCTCCCTGGAAAAAGCGCAACGTGCCGTTCGTCAGTCCATCCAACCCCAAGATGACGGTCTTGTTTCGGTCCCATTCGCCTTTTTTCACGCGGGCTAATGCATCGGCGCCGCCCAGGCTGGCCTCTTCGCATCCCGTGACGCCAAACACGTACTCAACGTTTTTCGGCTTATGCGGTGCCAAGCGCTGCGCGAGAAGCGGCAAAGCGGCGCAACCGGTCAGGTTATCGTTAGCGCCCGGCACGATCTCATTTCGCATGACCATCTGCAGGTTCAAAAGGAAAGCCAGCAGGCCGGGTATCGATAGAATCGCTTCCACAGGGCGCAGCGGGAGCGTCAGCGGGCCGAAGAAGCAACGCAGCAGGTCGAAACCGGCCAGCGCGAATTGGGTCTGTGTGGCGAACGTCAAGGAACGCTCCAGGAATTTCAGGCCCAACGGCGGCCCCTTGGCAAACGCTTTGACGTTGCGCGGATCGAACAGGAAACCGGTAAATGCCGCGTCGGCGTGGCCGAGAATCACGACGCGCAAGTCGGGGTCGCCCTCGGCCGGCATGGTCGCCAGGAGGTTCTGCGACGGTTTCCACGGAAACAGGCGGCGCAGGAAGTAAGCGCGGCGCGTCGACTCGGCGAAGTAGGACGCGGCGGCGGTGGAATGCAGCAAGAAACCGAGCGCCGGGGCCACGCCCGAAACGGCGGAACCCAGTGTTCCCAGGCCGAAATGAAGCGCGAGGTTGGCGTAGAGGTTGTCGTTGAAGCGAAACGATTCCTCGTGCGTTTTCAAGCCGAGTTTCTCGAATTCGGCGCGGAAGATCATTTGCGCTTGCCGTTCATCCTCGCTGGTCGGCTTCCGGCGCGGGCATTCGCGCACGACGCGGTCGATCAGCTCAAATGCGTATTTCTTTTCGTTGCTGATGGCGCGCGGTGCGGCTTTTTTACGACTTCTTACCGGTGTTTTCTTCTTGGTTTTCGCCATGGTTACTGGTCCCGGCCGGACGGCCAATATTTAGTTCAATGTTTGTAACAGTTTCGCCATCCTGCCAGCCCGATGGAAAAAAGTAAAGGGGAACCGAGGCCCGATTTTCCGGTCGCGCGACACGTTTCCAGCGGTGTTCGCCGAAAAATCGCCCGCCTCGCTTCGCAAAACGCCGGCGAATCGTTATGGTTCTTCAAATTGGCTGAATCAAGGAGCCGCATGTGAGCCGCTATCTGAGTTTCGCGCTATTCATCACGGTCGCATCCCTCGTGCTGTTCGGGATGCAATTCTACGTGGCCCGCCGCACCTTCACGCTGTTCTCCTGGTCCTACACGCCGTATACGACTCTCGCCGTCGTGCTGCTGACCTTGTTTATCCCATTCGCCATGTTTCTGGCCACGGCGACCTGGAACCGCGCCGTGCAGATCCTGTACGTCGCCGCGATGACTTATCTCGGCGTGTTGTGGTTGGCCTTCGCCATGAACGTGGCGTATCACCCCGTCGATTTCTTCCTGCCGGGACTTCGCCCCATTGCGCGATACGCCCTGCCCGCGGTGCTCGCCGTCGCCGTCGTCTACGCGCTAATCAACGCGCAGCGACTAACCGTGCGGGAAGTCACCATCACCTCGCCGCGGCTGCCGGCCGATTTCAACGTCGCGCAAATCAGCGACCTCCATTTGGGAGCCGCGCACGGTCGCGGCATGCTCGCCGACATCGTGACCCGCACGAAGGCCCTCGCCCCGGACTTCGTTGTGCTCAGTGGTGATCTATTTGACGGCTCCGGCCGCGTCACGCCCGAGACTCTGGCGCCGTTTTCCGAGTTGGACATGCCGGTGTTCATGGTGCTGGGCAATCACGATCAGTATGCGGACGTGGAACGCATCCTGCCGATCATCGCCACGACGAACATCCGCCTGCTCCGCAATCAGGTGGTTACGCACGAAGGGCTGCTTCTCGTCGGCGTCGATAACATCGAGACCGGCCGCAAAAAAGCGCTCGCCAAGTTTCTCGCGTCGTTACCGGCAGAAAGCGAAGCGTTTCGCCTGCTGCTCTTCCATCAGCCGATGCCGCTTTCTTTTTTGGAAGAGCACGACATCGACCTGCACTTGGCCGGCCACACACACGGCGGCCAGATTTTCCCCTTCAACCTGATGACGCACCTTTTCTATTCTCACATCCGCGGGTTGGGCGAGCAAAACGGCCACTACCTGCACGTGTCGCCCGGATCGAGCACCTGGGGCCCGGCGATGCGCCTGGGCTCACAGAACGAAATCTCGATGCTGCGTTTGCGCCGCCGGTAGCGAACGCCCGCGTCGCGTTAACGCGCCAGTGGATCGATAACCTCCGCCTCGCCGCTTTCCTTGTGCGTGCGTAGATAGTGCAATCCCTGCTCCCGATACGCGGGTCCCAGCCCTGTGTCCATCCAGAAGAAGAAATGCTCATCCGTGTCGTATTGATAGAATCCCGAACCGGTATAAGGCAGATCAGCATGCGGCACGCCCGCGTCCCACACGTAGGGATTGAACTGCGGATAGCCCGCCGCCCGCGCAAAATAAGCGCCGCTCAGACCGCCAAGCATGAAATCGTCCGACGAGCTTTGCTGCAGGATCCACGGCGTATGGTCTTCGAGCAGCGGATCCTCCATCACGTGCATGAGGTAGTTCGCCGGGTCGGCGGCGTCCAGGATGTGTTGCGCCATGTGGCCGAGCATCCACACCGCGTCGGTGGCATGCAGATCGGGCAGCATTTGGTCCAGCAACTCGGCGATGTCGACAAACGAGCCCATGTACGGGCCTTCGAGCGCGATGCCGATGAACTTTGCGCCCGCACTGCTAAGCACGTAGGCGTCGACCTGATCTTCAATCGCCGCGTAGATGCCGCCGTGAATCGAGCCCAACGACACCGAGGCGTAGTAGATGTTCTCCAAGTCAAAGTCGGGAACGCCGTCACCGTTGGGATACGGAATTTTGTCCACGTTACCCAGCGCTTCCTTGATCGCGCGCGACAGCCACAAATGGTTGGCCATCGTTTCGCGGAAATTGTCGCGGAAGGTCAGCGGGTGCAGGAAGTCGAAGTAGCACATCAGCGATGCGGTCGGATTGTAGGGAATCGGCGCGCGCGGGCCGTGGCAAACCGCGTCGATGGCGATCATCGCGAAACCCGCGTCGGCGAATTCGGAGGAAATGCTGGTGATTTGATCTTTGAAGCCGCCCACGCCGTGGCCGTGAATCACCAAGGGATAGGGTTGTTGGAAATCGGAGGTCGAGGGATCGGGCAGTGAAATCAGCAGTTCCACGTCTTCCCAACCCTGCAGCACGATGCCGCCCTTGCCGTCGCGTTCCCACTCGCCGAACTGGTTTTGAAACTTCGGCGTGTCCATGTCGGCAAACAAATAGCCTTCAAGACCCGGCTGGCTGTTATTGACGTACTGCCAATTGTCCACGGTCGGCGGATGGCTCGACAGCAAATCGTCCATCTGCTCGCGAATGCCGGCGAGGTCCTTCGTGGCGTAGAGCGTCGTGAAATCGGCAATGGCCAGGATGCGATCCAGCGCCAGCCCCAACTCTTCCAGGGTCGCCAGCGCGTTGCCGTAACGGTCGCCGATTTCCGGGGATTCGTAGCCGTAGAATTCGTCCCAGATGCGCCGCATCGTCGGGCCGGCTTGGTAACATTCATCGCCTTTCGGTTTGAGGGCGCGCGTGACGACCAACACGTAGTGCGTGTGCTCGCGTAGCGGCTTGAACGGGCGCAGTTGCACGGCCCCGGCCCGCAATTCCGCCGTGACCGGCGCCATTTCGCCGTCGAACTCGCTTTCGGGATCATCGACCATCAGGAAGATGCTGTCGGCGACCGCCGGGTCGAACTCGTCGGGCCATGATGCCGGACGCGACTCGGTGCCGGTGGGCACGTATAGATCGGCGAGTGTGGAGAAACCGTCGAGTGTATTCATCGGATCGGTCACGAATTTGAGCACGCCCAACCCGGCCATGGCTCCAAAGGGCGCCGGGAGATTGCCGTCCACCTTGACGCGGTGGCCGGAGAGCGTACTCGCATCGGGCACCGTATATAAATCGTTCGGGTACGGGACGATCATGGGGCTCGTCGAGAAATTGAACGCGAGTACCGGGCCTTCGGCGCAATCTTCGTTATAGATCGGCGGCGGCGTGTCGTCGTCGTCGTCGTTATCGTCGTCGTCGTCGTCGGCAGCCGTGTCGTCATCCGCCATATCGTCGTCCGTGGCGTCGTCGTCCGCGGCGTCGTCATCGTCGTCGTCGTCGTCGTCGCACGCAGTGAGCAGCGGCATCACCAGCAGTAATGAAACGAACAGCGCGATCATCCAATAAAACGAGCTTTTCATGGGTTCCTCCCTTTTTTCCGACTCGTCAATTCGTAGAGGAAACTCGGCTCGCGGTCAATCGGAACGTGCTTGTTGCACGTATGTTTCAACAAGCCCAACGTTCTATTCGCGCCTTTTCGATCGCCGCCGCCACATGTTATTTTTGGTTCATGAATCGCCTCACGGAGACAGCGATATGCAGGTGCTTCCATTCTTCCTCGTGTATTTGCTGCCGCTGGGCGTCGTCGTGGGATACCTGCTCGGCGGTTGGTGCAATTTCCTCACGCCCTTCGTCACTTTCGTGCTGATACCCGTCATCGACTTGTTCGCCGGCCGCAACACTTACAATCCCTCGGCCGACGAAGAAAAGATATGGAATGAACTACTGGATTTCCGGGTCGTCACCTGGCTGCTCGTGCCGATCCAAACCGCCCTGCTTTTCTGGGGCGCATCGGTCGTGGCCGACGGCGCCCTGCGATGGCACGAGTTGGCCGGTTTCGTGTTCGGCATCGGCACCAGCGGCGGCGTGATCGGTATCAATGTCGCGCACGAACTGGTGCACAAACACGACAATTGGGAGCGCTTCCTCGGCAACTGGCTGCTGTGGCTGACCAGCTACATGCATTGGGGCCTCGAGCACATCGCCGGCCACCACGCGAAGGTGGCCACGCCGGTGGATCCGGCCACGGCGCGACTGAACGAATCGTTTTACCGGTTCTGGCCGCGGACGGTGCTGGGCAGCTACCGCAGCGCGTGGCGTATCGAATCCGCCCGCCTCGAACGCAAAGGCCATCGCGTGTGGGGCCCGCGCAACCGCGTGCTGCGCGACAACCTGCTTATTGTGCTGCTCATCGCGGCCCTCGGCCTCCTTTGGGGCTGGAAGGCGATCGTGTTCTTCCTCGTGCAGAGTTTCGTGGCCTTCTCGCTGCTGGAAGTGGTCAACTACATCGAGCATTACGGTTTGCTCCGCGTGCGGAACGAGGCCGGCGAATTCGAGCGCGTCTTGCCGAAGCACTCGTGGAACGCCAGCGAGCGCGCCACCAACTACTTCCTGTTCAACCTGCAGCGCCATTCCGACCACCATTACAAGCCGGCCCGGCGCTACCAGATTCTCCGGCATCGCGACGACGCGCCCCAACTGCCGGTCGGCTACGGCGGGATGCTGGTGCTCGCCCTGGTGCCGCGTCTTTGGTTTCGCGTGATGAACCCGCGCGTGCCCGACGAAATGAAGGAACTGCACGGCCGCGAAGTCGCCGCCGGGAACCTGCCGGCCTGAAAACGACGTCGCCGAAAGCGACTTGAAGGCTCTTGACACCCGCCCGGCGCTGCGACAACATGGCCCCTGGTCATACCAGCAGCCACGGAGCCTTTTGTTAAAGATCTGCTCGAACCCATCAAGACCGACAGTCTCAAAGACGTCTTCATCGCCAAGTTCGAAGAACTTATCCTTTCCGGAAAACTGGCCATCGGCCAGAAGCTGCCCGGCGAGCGCGAACTCGCGATGCAACTCGGCGTCAGTCGGCCGGTGGTGCATGAAGGTTTGATCGACCTGCAATTCAAAGGTTTGGTTTCGATGAAGCCGCGCGTGGGTACCGTGGTCAATGATTACCGCAAGGAGGGATCGCTCGCCCTGCTCAATTCGTTGATCAACTACCACGAAGGCCAACTGTCGCCCGAGATGTTGCGCAGCACGCTCGACGTACGCCGGGTGATCGAAACCGAAACCGCCCGCTTGGCGGCACTGAACCGCAACGATGAGCAACTGGCGGGCTTTGCCGAATTGCTGCGCCGGGAGCGGGAAGTGGATCGCGCTGACATCGAACGAGTCGCCGACATCGACTTCGCGTTTCACCACGCCGTGGCGATGGCGGCCGACAATTTAATTTACCCGCTGCTGCTCAACACGTTCAAGCCGTTCTACACGAATCTCTCCGCCCGCTTCTTCGCCGATCCCGGCGTGGTGCCGGCGGTTTACAAATTTCACGAGAAACTCGTCGCCGCCATCGAGCGGCAGAGCGAGCGGTCGGCGGTGCGCGTCATGCACCGCTTGCTCGATCACGGCGAGTCCCATCTCACATCGCTTTTCGCGACCGAATGAGACGGAGGCGGACATGGCCGAGGCAAATGTGAACGCGACCGGGTTCCAAATCAAGCAACCCAAAGGGCTCTCGCCGCGCATCCAGTGGCTGCGCGACCATTACTTCAAGGGTGTCGAGCGCCCCTGGAACAACGAGTTTACGAGTTGGACGACCGACACGCCCTGGGACGTGCAGTTCAACGAGTGCACCTTCTACATTGTGCCGGAGAACTACGCGCTGATGCAGACTCTGGTGATGTCGTTCAAGCAGGCGGCACAGCCGGTGGCGCTGCATCCCGAATTTTGGCACTGGTCCCTGCCCGAACGCCGCGCCTGGTTCGTCAAAGAAGTCATGCTTCACCACGTGCCGCAAGAGATTCTCCCCGGTGAGTTGCTGGCGGGCGCTCGTTTCAACATCTTGACCTCCCAATGCCTTACTGAAAACGAGCACAAGGAACGGGAACGCCTGCTGCACGGCCGCGGCGGCGCACGCCAAGCCGTCTTCGATTTCCACTACCACGGCTACGGCAACGCGGGCGCGACGATGGGGCACTTGGTCCCGGGGCACGAACGTGTCCTCACGGTTGGCTGGAAGGGCGTTTACGCCGATCTGGAGGCGAAATACGAAGCGCTTTCTCAGGACGAAAAAGACGGCCCGCACGGCGCACAGTTACGGGCGATGATGACCGCCGCGACCATGCCGCGTGACTTGGCCGTGAAGTACGCCAAGCTTTGTCGGTCTCTCGCCGCCGAGGAAAACGACGAGCAACGCCGCACCGAACTGGAACAGATCGTACTCAACCTCGGCCGCGTGCCGTGGGAGCCGCCGGAAACCTTCTGGGAGGCGCTGCAAGCGCTTTGGCTCAACCACATGCTGGTCATGAGCGACGAAAACTACCCCGGGCCCGGCATCAGCTTCGGCCGTATCGACCAATACCTCCTGCCCTATTGGCGCAAATCCATGGCCGAGGGCATGAGTCGCGAATTCGCCAAGGAACTGCTCAAGTACTTCTGGATGCATTGCAACACCGCCTACGACGCACTCATCCGCGTGGGCGGCAACCAAGGCATCACGGCGGGCTTCGGTCAGTTGATCACCCTCTCCGGCTGCGGCGCAGACGGCGTGGACATGACCAATGAACTGACTTACGCGATCCTGGAAGTCATCGACGAGATGTCGCCGATTCTGGAGCCGAAACCCAACGTGCGCCTGCATCGCAACACGCCGGATGAGTTGCTCGATCGCGTGGTCGAGATGGTCGGCACGAGCCAAGGCGCGCCGTTCCTGCTCAATTTCGACGAGCGCTCCATGGCGGGCATGATACGCGAGGCCAGGCGCGCGGGCCTGACGCATCTAATCAACGAGGACAACGTGCATGAATACGCGCCGGTCGGCTGCCTGGAAAACACGATGGTCGGCAACGATCGCTCCGGCACGGTGGACAACAATCTCAATCTGCTCAAGGCGGTCGAACTTGCGCTCACGGGCGGTAAAGACCTGACGCCCGCCATCGATCCGCTCTCGGGCAAAACGGCGAAAATCACGCAGGACGGGCCGCGAACCGGCGAGGCCGTGCGCTTTCACGCGTGGGATGAATTTTGGCGCGCCTTTGAAACGCAGATGCGCTACATCGTCCGGCACTGTGCCGAGGTGTACGAACAGTCCGAGGCCGTGCGGGCCAGATTCCTCCCGACGCCCTACTTGTCCTGCCTAATCAAAGGATGCGCGGAGAAAGGTCTCGACGTCACGCAAGGCGGGCCGGAAATCAATTTGACGACGCTCGAGGGCGTGACCTTCGCCACGACGGTCGACTCGCTGCTGGCGATCAAGCACCTCGTGTTCGATGAGAAAGTTTGCACGATGGCCGAACTCATCGAAGCGCTAAAAGCCAACTGGGACGGGTACGAAATCCTGCAGGCGCGGGCGAAGAACAAGACGCCGAAGTACGGCCGCGACGACGATGAGGCCGACGAACTCGGGCGCCGCGTCATGGACT
Source organism: Candidatus Lernaella stagnicola (assembly GCA_030765525.1). Taxonomy (NCBI): domain Bacteria; phylum Candidatus Lernaellota; class Candidatus Lernaellaia; order Candidatus Lernaellales; family Candidatus Lernaellaceae; genus Candidatus Lernaella; species Candidatus Lernaella stagnicola. The sequence continues at coordinate 81,003 of JAVCCK010000015.1, read as the reverse complement.
TGTGGGCCGAGGAAGCGTGGAAACACCGCACCGTCTCGACCGGCCGCCAATTCCGGCCCGGCATGCTGAGTTGGAATTATTGGATCGGCAACGGCTTCATCATGGCCGCCAGCGCCGACGGCCGCCCGCAAGGCCAGTTTCTCAGCAACGCCATTTGCCCCAGCAACGGCGCGGACATCCACGGCCCGACCGCGAACACGAATTCGGTCGGCAAAGTGCTCGGCGGCAAGGCGGAAGACGGCAACGGTGATTGGCTGGATTACCTGTGCAACCTGCCCAACGGCGCGAGCCACACGATCACCTTCAATCCGTCGCTCATTCAGGATCCGGAGCACCGCGCGAAGTTCAAGGCTTTCCTGCGCGGTTACATCGAAAACGGGGGCACGGCGCTGCAAATCAACATGCTCGATCCGGACATGTTGCGTCACGCGCAGCAGCACCCGCAAGATTACCGGCACCTGCTCGTGCGGGTCACCGGGTACAACGCGTATTTCACCAGCATCGGCAAAGAGTTGCAGGACGAAGTCATCGCCCGTGTCAGCCACGGCCGGTTTTAGCGAGGGAACATGACGACCACGCCGGACGGAACACTAAGCGCCACGGTTCTCGAGATTCAACGAATGTCGACCGAAGACGGGCCCGGCATTCGCACGACGGTGTTTTTCAAGGGGTGCACCCTCGCCTGCACTTGGTGCCACAACCCCGAGAGCCTCGACACGCGGCCGCAGATTCAATGGGTCGACTCGCGTTGCATCGGCTGCCGCCTGTGCGTGGAAGTCTGCCCCGTCGGCGCGTTGTCCTTCGACGAAGGCGTGCGGATCGATCGCGAGAAATGCACCGCGTGCGGCACGTGCGTCGAGGAATGCCCGAGCACAGCGATGGAACTGCTCGGGCGTCGGTGGAGCGTCGACGACCTCGTGGCCGAAGTCATCAAGGACAAAACGTATTACGAAACCTCGGGCGGCGGTATTACGGCCTCGGGCGGCGAAGCTACCATGCAGGCACCGTTTGTGGCCGAGTTCATGCGGCGCCTGCGGGAAGCCGGGGTCACCACGGCCCTGGATACGTGCGGGCAGACATCGTGGGGCAACCTCGAAGCGATTCTCCCCCACACCGACATCCTGCTGTATGACTTGAAGCTGATGGATGACGAAGCGCACCGCACGTTCACGTCGCATACCGGCGAACGACCGCGCGACAACCTGCGCCGCGTCGCCGCCTACCGCCGGACGCACGAAACGCCGCACACGCTTTGGATTCGCACACCGATCATCCCGGGCGCCACCGACGCCCCGGCCAATATTCGCGCCATCGGCGAATTCATCGCCGCTGAACTCGACGGCGTCGTGCAACGCTGGGAGCTGTGCAGCTTCAACAACCTATGCCGCGACAAGTACCTGCGCCTCGGCATGGTGTGGGATTTCCACGAAGCCGAATTGATACCGAAGGCGACGATGGAGTCCCTGGCCGCAGTCGCCGCCGACTCGGGCGTGGATCCGAGCATCGTGCATTGGAGCGGAGTGACGCGACTCGAGGAAGACGCCGCGAACGGCGAGGAACAAACCAAGGTCCGTAAAATCGATTGTTGTTAAACACGGGGAGGCAAAACCGTGACTGTGCATACGTCTTTCAGTCCCGAGGAAATCAAGACATTCGAGCCGGTGGAGAAAGTCGGCTTGCTGGCCACGATCAACGCGGAAGGCGAGCCGCACGTTTCGCTCATCACGACGCTGCAGGCCAAGACGCCGACCGAAGTCATCTGGGGCCAGTTCACCGAAGGATTGAGCAAACGGCACGTGCTGGATAATCCGCACACGGCGTTCTTGATCCTGACGCTCGATCGCCAATTGTGGCGCGGGCGCGCGCTGTATCGTCGCTTCGCCAAGGAGGGCGAGGACTACACGATGATGAACGAGAAGCCGATGTTTCGGTACAATACTTATTTCGGCATCCACACCGTGCATTACATGGACCTGGTCGACCATACCGGCCGGGCTGCGTTGCCGCTGGCGCGCATCGTCCCGGCGTCGATTTTGACGCGTCTGGCCAAGTCGGGGGCCAAAACCTCCGCCGCGGACCGCATTCTCAACCCGTGGTCCGAAGCGCTGATCAACCGACTCGACGCGTTGAAGTTTCTGGTCGCCGTAGGTGACGACGGATTCCCCTGGATCGTGCCCTTGCTGCAATGCCAAGCCGCCGACAGCCGCCGTCTCGCGTTCTCGACCTTCGCGTACAACGATGAGTTGAAGCAATTGAAGCCCGGCGCAACAGTGACCGTGCTGAGCCTGACGATGCAGATGGAAAGCGTACTGACCCGCGGCGTTTTTCGCGGTTTCGATCGCCATCGGCTGGTGGAACTGGGCACGATCGACATCGATTGGGTATACAATTCGATGCCGCCGAAAATGGGTCAAATCTATCCCCCGGTGCCGGTGGAAACAGTCGTCGATTTCGCCTCTTAAGCGAACCCCTTCTGCAAGGAGTTTTGGTTCATGCTGGTGAAAATCCTGCTCGTTTTGTTGCTGCTGCTTGGCGTTCTTTTTGTCGCCGGGTACTTCGTGAGCCGCCGGATGAGCGACTCCAAAAAGCGTTTCCTGCGGCACCTGATCAAGCAAGTGAAGTATTTGCCTGGCCGTTATTACACCTGACGTACGCGTAGCCATCGACGATTGGCGGAAAGGAGCAAACGATGTCCGACTACGACGTGATCGTCATTGGCGGCGGTAACGGCGGCGTGACGGCGGCTTCGCTTCTCGCCAAACAGGGACGCCGGGTGTTGTTGCTGGAACAGGGGGATCGTCTCGGCGGCTGCTGCTCGACGTTTGAGAAGAACGGTTACAAGTTCGACATCGGCGCATCGATCGTCGAAGCGCTGGAGATCATCGGCCTACCCTTCTCCATGATGGATACGAAACTCGAAGACGAAATCGACATGATCTCGTGCGATCCGATCTACGACGTCGCCTTCCAGGATGGGACCAAAGTCAGCTTCGCGCTGTCCACCGAGAAGACCGTCGAGGCGCTGCGCGAACTCTCGCCCGCCGACGCCGAACGCTACCCCGCGTTTCTCGGTCAGTTCGCCGATTTCATCGACAAGGGCGGCGAGGATTTCTTCACCACGCCGTTGACGGGCCTGGCGGACCTGCTGGCGTTTGCCCGCAAGCGGCCGGTCATGGCCAAGTACCTGCCGATTTTTCTCAAGTCCTACGAGGACGTCATTCGCAAATATTTCAAAGACGAAAAAGTGTTGCAGACGGTTGCGTACCAGTCGTTTTACGCCGGCCATCCGCCGGACCTGACGCCGGGCATGCTGGCGATCATTCCCGCGACCGAGCACCGCGGCATCTCTTACCCCACGGGCGGTATGGGCGTAATCCCGGCCAAAATCGCGGAAGTCGGCGGCCGCTTCGGTTTGGAAGTGCAACTCGGCGCCCGCGTCGCGCGGATTCTTCTGCAAGGCCGCACCATCCAAGGAGTCGTCCTAAGCGACGGCTCCGAGATCACCGCGCCGATCGTGGTTTCGAACATCAACGCAAAAACGCTGTACCTCGACCTGATCGGTGAGGAGCACCTGCCCTGGCTGGCGCGCCACGGAATCAAGAGCTACGAGCCGTCCATGACCTGCCCGATGATGTACCTCGGCTTGGACTACAAGCCGCCGGTTGAGGCGCACCACACGATCTTCCCGCTGTCGGTGAAGGACATGGACGACTATTGGTGGAACGGCTACCGCAACGGTTTCCTGCCCGCCAAGCAGTTCGGCTTGATTTGTTGCCCGACCCTCACCGACCCGAGCTTGGCGCCGAAAAACCGGCACATCATCAACCTGACTTTGGCGGGGCCGTATCACCTGCACGCCACCGATTGGGATGAGCAAAAGGAATCGTTCCAAGAGCGCGTGATCGACTACCTCGACGCCCATTATCTGCCGGATTTGAAGAAGCACGTCTGTGAAGTGGCGATGACCACGCCGCTGGACTTCGAACGCCGCTTGCTGCACCCCGGCGGCGCGATCTACGGCTTGCAGCAAGACCTCTTCGCTCAGGCCTTATTCCGGCCCTCGGCGCGCAGCCGCAGCATCCACAACCTTTATCTGGCGGGAGCTTCGACGCACCCCGGCGGCGGTGTTCCGACCACGATTGGTTCGGGCGTGATTGCCGCCGAGTTGATCGCCAAAGACCACGCGTAGTCGGCGTCAACCGCGCCGTCGCGAACGAAAAGGATTTGGACATGCGTAAATGGTTTTTTGTTTTGTTGATTGTTTTTTTAGCTGTCGCCTCCTTCGCCTGCAATCAAAACGACGACGACGACCAAGCTGCCGACGATGATGACGACGACAACGACGATAACGACAACGATGATAACGACTCCGCCCCCTTCAACCCGTTCCTCGATCCATCCGAGCCGGGGCCCTTCCCCGCGGGCAACACGACTCGCTACTTCACCGACGCGGCCCGCGACCTGAGTTGCGGTGACGGCCCGCGAATCCTGATGACCGAGATCTGGTACCCGGCGGCCGAAAACGCAGCGGAGTATCCGGAGAACTACATCGAAGACTTTTTCTTGGGGCGCGAAGAGGAAGCGCGCGAAGCCGTCGGTGAGGATATGGATTCCATCCCCAGCCTTCCCACCGGCTCCTACCGCGACGCGCCGCTCACCGACGCCTTGTCCACGTTTCCCGTGCTCTTTTTCAGCCATGGATTCTCCAGCAATCGATTTCAGAATTACACGATGGCCGCCTACCTAGCCACACACGGCTACGTGGTGATCGCGCCCGACCACATCTGCAACGCCATGGTGACCCTCACGCCCGACGCCGTGGTCGTGGGCACAATGTTGTCCCTGTTCACCACGCTGCCGGAGCGCAAGGGCGATCTCCTTTTCCTGATCGACGAGATGGCCGACAACCCGCCCGAGTTCCTGCAGGGGCGTCTCGATCTAACGCGGATCGGCCTCTTCGGCCATTCGTTCGGCGGCTTGACGGTCACCGAGGTTTTGAAGGAAACGACCGCCGCGAAGGCCATGCTGCAAATGGCGTCCTTCGGTTTTCCACCGGTACCCGAAAGCGTGACGGCGACCACGATGTTCTGGGCGGGCAAACAAGACAAAATCATGTGGCCGTATCGCGAACTTCATCACACGGTGATCGACCAGATGCCGCGGCCCAACATCGAGATGGTTTTTTATGAGACCGGACACTTTGCCTTCAGCGATCTTTGCCTGTTCTCACCGGACCTCGCCGCGCACGGCAACGGGTGCGGCACCGAATCACGGATGGGCGGCACCGGCGACTTCACGAATCCGGATCACGACGAACTGCACCAGGTGTTGAACTCCTACGCCACGGCATTTTTCGGCGCGGTATTATTCGAGTTCCCGACATTGATCGATTACATCGCTGAAAATCATTTCCCGGAGATGATGGAACACGCCGTCAACCAATAAAAAACGCGGCGACACGACATGGCGCGCCACCGCGTTGACTCTTACTTCGATTCTATTCGGCTGATTCGAACACGATACGACTCGCCGCGCTTTCGCGGACCGACTTGAAGTCCATCGTCATCGGCACGCCCGTTCCTTCCAGGAAAAACGGCAGCAGGTCATCGTAATGCGAGGACGTCGGACGGCCGGATTGCCCGCCGGGCAGCGACATGGTCGAAGCCGACAGATCCGCCAAGTCGATGTTGACGCGCAAGACGGGCCCGTATTTGACGGGGAATTTTGTCATTCCGGCACGCATGAACTGGTGTTTGAACAACGTGTTGCCCGAACCCGCGGTGGGTATCGGCCCGCGATTGACGTGCTTGCCGATCGCCTTGCTCGACCCGCCAAACGGATGCTCGAGCACGAACGGCGCCACGCGCGACCACTGCCAGGTCTGCAAATCGCGGCCGTATTCCGCCCGCATCGCTTCCACAGTCGTGCGGAACGCCGCGGCGATTACTTCCATCGCCGTTTCCGTCTCCGGCGTGCTGCGGTCGTCCCAAGCCGGGTTGTCCGCGTTGGCGAAAATACTGAACGCCATCGGCTCGGCGTTGAAAAAATGCAGTTGAAAATCCAACGCCGCGGGATTCGTCTCATCGGCCAACGTCACCTTGAGGATCTGGGCATTGAGCGCTTGGAATAGGCCCGGCGCCACATCCGTCGGCTCGTTGCGTCCGTCCCAAGAAAGCAGAGCCTGTGTCGCCTCCGCCACAAGCGGGTCGGCATCGCGCCGCAAGGAAGTCAGCGCCTTGGTATACAGTTCGCGCACGGTCAACCAACCCAGATCCACGTTGTCCAAATGCAGACTGCGCATCTGTTCAACCACCGGTCGGCCGTCGTTACCAGTTCCCAATACCTGCCGGATACGGCCCGAGCGCTGCGGCACATCGCCTTCCAACGCTAACGGGTAATCGGTCGCCGCGGGGTCGACCACCTGGTTGTTCGCCGTGCCTATCCAATGCGTCGATGGCGAGGTCGCTTGCGGCAATTTATCGGGCGTGATGATCTCGCCCCATTCGTACTTCTCCAGCCACCCCGGCGCGGGAATCGTCCCGAGGTGAGCTTTGCGACGAGGCACGCGCGCCGTGCCCACATAGCCGATAGCGCCATCGGCGTCGGCCAACGCCCAGTGACCGATCATCGCGGAGAAGCCATACATCGCCTGCCGCGCTTCCTCCACATCATCGGCGAGGTACACTTGGCGCAAAGCGGAAATCGGTTGGCCCCATTTCTTTTCGCGACGCAGCGACAAAATCGGGAAGTCCTCGGGCAGCCGGTCCATGAAGTCGTTGATTACCACACCGTGCCGGGTACTGCGCACCCGCATGGTTTCCGTGTCGTAACCGCGCCGCTTCTTATGAATCTTGAACACTTCGTCGCGTTCCTCGAAACGATACGCTTTGCCCTCGTGGAGGTATTGGTCGGCGTGTCCCGCCACCGTTTTTTCGACGTACAAATCGCTGACGTCCGCCCAATTGGACGTGGCGCCCCACGCGACCTTACCGTTGGTTCCGAACGCGATGGCCGGCAAGCCCACGAAACTGCCGCCGATCACGTTGAAGTCGCCGTCCTCGCAGCCGCGGCATTCGGCGTGAAAAAGATAACCCATGGGCGGCAACAGGTGCGGCATGTGCGGATCGCTGGCCAGCGCGGACTTACCGGTGCCGGTCCATTCGCCGTCCACCGCCCAGTTGTTGCTGGCCGACCAGCGCGAAGCGAGCGGTGTCCAGAAGCTGGTTTCGGCGCTCGGCACTTCCGGCGCGGGCAACGAGAGCGGATGTTCCTCCGCGAATGTCTGCAGGTAGTCGGCCAACTCCGGGGCGACGGGCGGAATATCAGCGAAGGGGTCTTGATCCAGCGGTTCGCCGACCAGGAAGGGGCCCATCCGGTAGCGCGGCGGCCAGATGTCGAGGGTGCGTTCGATCGAGCCGCCGGTTTGGAGTTGGTACAGCAGCATTTCCATGCGACCGAGCTCCAATTCCCAGTTCTTGCAGAGGCCGAACCGAACCATCGCCATCACAAGCCCGCAATCCAGGGTAGTCCACTGCTCCGGCTCGTAGTCCAGAATGCGGAATTCCATCGGCTGCGGTTCGTTGGCGGTCGCTTGGTTTATGCCGTCGGCAAACGCCTGCATGATGCGTCGGTCTTTCGGCGGCAACTCGGCGACGAATTCCTCGGCGTCTTGATACAAACCGATGACGCGGCTGAACACTTCCAAGCGGGTCATGACGCCGGTGTCGTCGTTGTCGCCGATCAGTTCGCGCAACCGTCCCGCCGCGACCATTTTGAACATCTCGAGTTGGAAGCGACGATCCCGACCCTGCATGTATCCCAGCGCGTAGTACAGCGAGTACTCATCCGTCGCCGAAATGTGCGGAATCGCGTATTCGTCGAGATACACCGTGACCGAATCGGGCAAACCCGCGACCGGCACGACGGCCGTGTCGAGGTCGTCCACCGTATCCGGCGACATGCGGTAACCGAGATAGCGGGATACGGGCCCGCAGGCCGCAAACGAAAGCGTGAAAACGAGAAGAAAAGACAAGGCGATCGCAATTCGTTTCATCGTGAACCTCTGGGAGGAAAGGTGACGCATACATTAAATACGTACCGGCACGTTTTCACCGGAAAGTCGACGGCTGTCAACCGGCGGCGGCGATGCCGGGCGCGTCCGAGGTAGGTGTTACGCGGAAAAACGCGGCGACTAGTCCATCAAACAGTCGAGCAGGGTTTTCTCACTCATGAGGGATTTGACGCGCTGCATGCCGCGGTACAAAACGCTGTCGTCGTGGCTGCGCGTGATGCCCGCTGCCGCCAAAACATCAACCGCTCGGCAAATCGGTCGCCCGGGGGACAAGGGCCGGCGAAATTCCAACCCCTGGTAGGCCGCAAGAATTTCCACCGCGATAACCTGCCGCACGTTGTCGAGCACCTCGGCGCACTTCCGCGCGGCAATCGTACCCATGCTGACGTGGTCCTCGGTGTTGGCGCAGGAAGGAATCGAATCGACACTCGCCGGATGCGCCAGAACCTTATTCTCCGAGACCAACGCGGCGGCGGTGTATTGCGGAATCATGAAGCCGCTGTTCAGGCCGCTGGACTCCACCAGAAACGGCGGCAACCCGCGCGAATGACTTTCATCCACCAAATGGTTGATGCGCCGCTCGGAAATGTTGGCGATCTCCGCCATGGCAATGGTGAAGTAGTCCATCATGATGGCGATGGGCTCGCCGTGAAAATTACCGCCGCCGATGACGCCTTCGCTCGCATCGGCCAAGTGCGCCCGTAGCCACTCGCGATAGGCTTCCTTGGTCGGCAGGGGTCCATCCGCAGGTTGGGGCGGAAAAAGCAGGGGATTATCGGTCGCCGAGTTGATCTCCACTTCCACGGTAAGACACACGTCCCACAAGGCGCGATAGCCGCATGCCAACACTTGCGGGTAACAACGAAAACTGTAGTCGTCTTGAATGATCGGCGCGTCGGGGACGACCTCGTTGAGTTGGTCGAGCGCCGCCACAAGCGATGTTCTCGCCTTGCGCGACACGGCGATCTCCGGGAGGTCTTCGGCTTCAAAGGCCCGCAGGATATCGATCGCCTCGCGCCGTAGCGGCAGCATGAGTTGCTTGAAGAATCCGATTTGATCGCGGGGCGAACGGGCGGCCACGTGCTTGATATCCCCGCCGTCGATGGAACCGGTGGCGACCCCGTTGGCGAGACGATCCATGTTCTCGTGCAGCAAACGGATCGCCTGCCGCAACTTCGGGAATGCCGCAAGGCGGGCGGCGTCTTCGATTTCGCGTTCGAGACGATCCAACTGCTCCAGCACGTCGTTGAAGTGACTCGCCGCGCGGTTGAGTCGCGCCGAATTGAAATACAAACCGATAATCTGCGTGGCCTCGCAATAGCCGATGATGCGCGCCGCCGACTCCGCTTGGTAGGCGTGATCGCGTACGCCGTGAATTCGCGGATCATACGCGCCGCGCACTCCGTAACCGGCTTCGAGGCTCATCGCGCCGGCCAATTCGGCGAAGCGCAATGTAAAAAACGCGTCGTACACCGCTAGGCAAGCCACCGCCGTCATAAACTGTGTGCCGTTGTTGATGGCCAGCCCTTCCTTGGCTGCCAGGGTGACGGGTCGGAACGTCCACCCTTCCCGCTCGGCGACCGCTTCGAGATCGTCCGCCGGGGGCATGTCCTCGAAATCCTCGGAGACGCAGCGACGAACCAAATCACCCGTGCGCTTTTCCCGCGGGTAAAATTGCCCGTCCGGATCGCCGATCAGAACCAAGCCCAGGTGGGAGAGCGGCGCGAGGTCGCCGCTGGCGCCCAGCGAACCTTTCTCCGGGATGTAGGGATAGATGCCGTCGTTGAGCATGTTAAGAAGCTCCTCGACGACGAGCACACGCACGCCGCTGTGTCCGCGGCAAAGGGTATTGGCCCGCAGCAGAATCGCGGCCCGCACGACATCTTCGGCAAAAGGATCGCCGACGCCGCAACTGTGGCTGCGAATTAAATTCACCTGCAGTTGCGCGGTGTCGTCCGGCGCAATGGCGATGTCGCGCAGCTTGCCGAAACCGGTCGTCAGGCCGTAAACCTTCTCGCCCTGCTCCAGCAACACTTCGACCATGATGCGGCACCTTTCGATGCGTTCCTTGGCCGTGGCGGCGATTTCGACGCGGCGACCGAAACGCGCCACCGACACCACGTCTTCAATGGTCAGACCTTCGCCGTCGATCGCCAGCGGCTTGCTCGTTGTCGGATCGTACCGAAACGACCTCATGATTATTGTGCCTCCGTCGAATGTGCCTGGAGAATCTCGCGCACTTTGGCAACAAGCTCGACTCGCGGCACGCTCACTTGCGCCGGTTGCCCTTTGCGCCATTCTTCCCGGTCGGTAATCTCCTCAGCCAACTCGGCGCCCTTGCGCATATCCTTGAGCGTGACTTCACCCGCCGCGAACTCGTCACCCCCGGCAATAACGACCACCGGGGCGCTGCGTTGATCGGCATACTTCATCTGTTTTTTTGTCGCGCCGTACCCGCCTTTGCCCAGGTAAAGCTCGGCGACGATTCCCGCCGCGCGCAGTTCCTGCACCATTTGCTGGTAGTCGCCCAATCGCTCGGTTTCCATGACCGTCACGACCACCGGACCTACTGGCGCACTTGATTGAAGGCCGCGCATCGCCAAGGCCGCCAGCAAGCGGTCGACGCCGATACTCGCCCCGGTCGCCGGAACCGCCTGGCCCGTGAAACGCTTGATCAGGTCGTCATACCGGCCGCCGCCGGCGACCGAGCCGACGCTGCGCTGGTTGCCTTTTTCGTCGGTGATGTTGAAAGTCAATTCGGCCTCGAAAACCGGTCCGGTGTAGTAGTCCAGCCCGCGCACGACGCTCGGGTCGAAAATCACCTTGCGCTCGTCCAGCCCCATCACGTCAAGCAGTTCGCCGATAATCTCCAACTCGCGGATGCCCGCCAGCCCATCTTCGCTGCCGCCGGCCAATTCGCGCAGCGAGCGGCAAACACCGGCGCGGTCGGCGCCCCCGGCCCCCACGTAACCCATGACGATGTCGATCTGCTCGCTCGACAACCCGGCCCCCACAGTGAAATCGCCGGATTCGTCCTTGCGGCCGGTGCCGAGCAAGAGGCGAACGCCGTCTTCTTCGAGCCGGTCAAGCTTGTCGATGGCCCGCAAAACCCGCAGCCGCTGAATTCCGCCCGCATCTTCATCGTCCGCGGCGATGCCAATCACGTCCAACACGCCGTTGAGCACCTTGCGATTGTTGACGCGAACCACGTAGTCGCCCGCCGGGATGCCCAAAGCCTCCAGGCATTCGGCGAGCACCGCGCACACTTCGGCGTCGGCCGCCGGCGAGGTGGCGGCCACGGAATCGAAATCGCATTGGTAGAATTCGCGAAAGCGTCCCGGCCCCGGCTTCTCCATGCGCCAGACGGGCCCGACTTGAAAGCGGCGAAACGGCCGCGGCAATTCTTGCCCGTATTGGGCCACGACACGGGCGAGCGGCGCGGTCAGGTCGTAACGCAGGGCGATCCATTGCTCGTCATCGTCACGCAGCGCGAAGATACCGCCCGAGGGCGTATCGCTTTCGGGCAGATGCTTGCCCAGCGCGTCCACGTATTCCAGCGCCGGCGTCTCCAAGGGCAGAAAGCCGTATCTCCGATAGACGTCGCAAATCCGCTCGATCATGCGCGAACGAGCCGCGATATCGTTGCTCCAAATGTCGCGAAAGCCGCGCGGAATACGCGGTTTCGGGCGAGCCGATTTTTTCTTCTTACTCATAATATTCATTCTCCCGACGGCGGTAGTTTCGTGGACAAACGCGGCGGACGCAAGCAGAGGCTGGGAAAAAGTACTGCCGGGTGGATTTGAACCATCGACCTCCTGATCCACAGTCAGGCGCTCTAACCAACTGAGCTACGGCAGCAAAGCCCTCAAACGAGAGGCGCATTTTTAGCACTGACTTCCGCGGTAAGTCAACCTGATCGGTGGCTGGGAACTTTATCCCCGGCGCGGCGGCAGCATGACCTCGGCCGCGGGGAGCCGCCGGTTGTACTCCGAGCTCATCGCGCGGCCGTACGCGCCCGCGGTGCCGATCAGAATGACATCTCCCTCGTCGACTGCGGCGATGCGCCGCTCGTGTCCCAGCACGTCCCCGCTTTCGCAAATCGGCCCGACGATATTGGCCGAAATTCGTTTTTTCGAACCCCACTTCGACAGGTTGACGATCTCATGATACGCGCCGTATAGAGCCGGGCGAATCAGGGTATTCATTCCGGTATCGATGCCGACGTAATGGAAATCGTCCTTCGTTTTCACCTGCGTCACCCGCGCCAGCAACACGCCGGCCGGAGCGGTTAAATAACGCCCGGGCTCGATCCAAATCTCCACGTTCGGAAAAGCGGCCTTCGCCTCGGCGAGCCCCGCGTCCACCACCACCAGATCCAGCGGCGACTGCCCCGGCTTCTCCACCACGCCGAACCCGCCGCCGAGATCCAGCGCTTTCACGTCGGGCAGACGGTCCAATAACGAAGCGAGAATGCCCGCCGTTTCCTTCCAGTTGCCGGTCGAGAGAATGCCGCTGCCCGTATGCGCGTGCAGCCCGACGATGCGCGTTTCATTCCGCGACGCCAACTCGACGAGGCGGTCAACCAGGTCCAGCGAGATACCGAATTTCGACTGCTTGCCGCCGGTCTTCACGAAGTCGTGATGTCCCCTTCCCCGGCCTGGATCGATGCGCACAAAGATGTCGCGATGTGCAAACACGTCCGGCCATTGCTCCAAGGGGTAGAGATTGTCGAGCGTCACCCACCCGCCGCGTTCGAAGGCGAGTTCGTACTCTGCGCGCGGCGCGAAATTCGGCGTAAACAAGATGCGGCGCGGCGCGATGTCGGGGAAGAGCGAGAACACGTGCTCGATTTCGCCCGGCGAAACGCACTCGAAACCCAACCCCAACTCGTGAAATATTTGCAGGATCCCCGGATGCCAATTCGCCTTCACGGCGTAGAAGACTCGGTCGGGCGAGTTCATCGCCAGCAACCGTGCCGCCGCGCCACGCAATGTTTCCTCGTCGTAAACAAAGAGCGGCGATTCCTCTTCAGCCAGCGCCACGAGTTCTTCCCGCCGCTCGATCCACCACCGGCCGCCGCCCGATAAGGGGTCCTCCGGGTCTTCCTTGTCGAAGATATCTTCCCACGTCCGGCCCAACACGACTGGATTGCGAATGTTCTCGAACAACTCCCGATGGATATGTTCCACCAGGCGCGCGGCGTGTTCCTGGTCGATGACAAAAGTCACGTTCAAATCGTTCGCCGCCTGCGAAACCATGTGCACCGGTATCTCTTCAAAAAACACCAACGCAGGGGTAATGCGGTGCAGGATCGTGCGAATGTCGCGTCCCACGAGGCTGACCGACGCGCACGAGTCGATGCGGCGCACCGTCGAAAAACATTCCAGTTCCGCCGTGAGAGCCTCCAAGATCGCGGTATCCATGGCGTTGGCCAGGTTGTCGAGCGAAACCGTCACGTTGGTTTCCGACGTCGAGACCAGGTCGATCGATAGCCCGTACTTCTTGAAACACGCAAACACGTCGGCCAGAAAACCGACCTGCTGCCACATGCCGAGCGTCTCCATCAAGATGACGGTCACGTTGGTATTCGTCGAAACCGCCTTGACCTGTGCGTTGATCTCCGGCGCGTCGGCGGAAATCACCGTGCCGACGATCCCCGGCTCGTTCGTGCAGCGAATCTCGATAGGAATGTTGCTATCCCGCACCGGCTGCAAACAACGCGGATGCAGCACCTTCGCGCCCATCGACGTGATTTCCTGCGCCTCGTCGTAATCCAATGATTTCAGCAGCCGCGCGCTGGGAACGATATGCGGATTCGCAGTGAACATCCCCGGCACGTCGGTCCATATCTCCAAACGCTCAGCATCGAGCATCGCCGCGAAATATGCCGCGGAAGTGTCCGAGCCGCCGCGGCCCAACAACACGGTGTCGCCCGACGCCGTGGACGCGATAAAGCCCTGTGTCACGATCACCCGGCCGGACAACGCCTCGCATTTCGCCCGCATTTCGCCGCCGGCATCGTAACAGCACGAGGCGGATAAGTAGCGTTGCCGCGCGTTCAGCAAAGGGCCGCCCTCGGCCACCAAATACTCGCGGGCATCCTGCCACTGCGTGGAGACGCCGTTGGCCGACAAGAACGCCGCCCCGAGCCTCGTCGCCATCAACTCGCCCACGGCCATCATCCTGGCGTGCAGGCGCGGCGTGACTTCGCCGACCAGATGAGCGCCGCGACTGAGGCGTTCGAGTTCGTCAAACAAGGGACCGATCAAGGTGTCGGCGTTCACTTCCAGGTTCGCCGCCAACTCGCGGTGAACGTCACCGATTCGTTTCAAGATGGGTTTGTGCTCGCCGCGCGGCGCCTTATCGATCAATTCCTCCAAGGAATCGGAAACTCCCGCCAGCGCCGAACAAACGATCATCGGCCGCCGCCCCGCTTCCAGGTGGCGGTGGCAGACGCCCATTATCGTATGCCAGTTTTCGCGGCTGGATACGCTCGTGCCGCCGAATTTTGCAACAACCCAATGGTCCAGCATGTTGTTCCTTCTAGTTGTGATAAATGTTGGAGATAAATGCGCCTGCGTGTCTCCGCCTTGCCGGCGGCTTGCGCGATCCGGAAAAAACCGGCAACCTCGACTCACTTAATTTCAAACGGGGAGTATATCACATGCGTTCGATTAACGCCACGCCCCCTTGGCTAGTCAAGGACGGCCGGGTCGTCGATTTCGGCCTTTTTCGCAGTCCTTTCAAGAACTTGAACATCCACGAGGCGAAGCTGTTCCCGCGTTGGCAAAGTGCCCCGCGTTGGGTTACCAACCTGCGACTAAAGGAATGGCAGCACGTGGCGGTGGTTCACAAGGACTTCGCGCTCGGTTTCGCCGTGGTGGACAGCCACTACCTGGGCACGTCGTTTTGCTACTTCGTGGACCGCTCCACCGGCACCCATGTTGAACACAACCGCCAAACGAGTTCACGCAAGGTGCGCGTCGCGGGCGAACTGTGGAACGACACCTGCCTCTTCGAGCAACCCGGGTACCGCATCGAAATACTGAACCGGCTGGATACAGGCCGCCATCTCGTCAACATCGCCGTTTCGGCGCAGGGCGACCTCCCCGAAATCACGGCCGAGTTCGAGATGCTTGCCGACCTCACGGCGACCGAACCGCTGATCGTCGTGCTGCCGATCGACGGCAAAAATCGACCGCTCTACACCCACAAGGCCCCGTGCCCGGTCCGCGGCACAATGAACCTGGGCGGTACGCTCGTGGAGATGACGCCGGAAAACGATTTCGCCATGCTCGACGTACAGAAAACCTTCTACCCCTACCGCACCTTCTGGAACTGGGCGACATGCGTCGGCCGCAACGCGGAAGGCCGGTCGCTCGCGCTCAACCTCGTGGAAAACATCATCACCGACGACGAGCGGTACAACGAAAATTGCCTGTGGGTTGACGGCAAGCTCACGCCCTGGAGCGCGGTCCGCTTCCAATTCAACGACAAGGACCTGATGGCCCCATGGCACATCGAAACGACCGACGGCCGCTGCCGCCTCGATTTTCATCCGCAAGGCGAACGGCAGGAGAAAATCAATTTCGGCATCGTTTTGTCTGATTTTCACCAACCCTACGGGCTGTTTTCCGGCACGGTCGTCGACGCGCAAGGTACCGAACATGAAATCAAAGACTTCTACGGCGTCTGCGAACGTCATTTAGCTCGTTTTTAGGAATTGACGGCCGCCGATGAAACACGCCATGATCGGGGCATATTCCTGTCCACCGGAGGTTTTGCGATGTCGACCGGTCGTCGTCTGCTCCTGATTCTACTGGCCGTTCTACCCTTTTTGCTCGCCTCGTTGGGCGCCCGGGTTTTCACGCAATGGAACGTCATCGAGAAGAACCCGATTCCCTTTGACGGTCGCAAGCTTAAAGCCGTGTACCAAGCCGGCGGCGAACAGCAACAACTCGAGTGTGAGGGGCACATATGCAAGCTCATCGGGCCGCTCACCGTACCCTTTGAGGTTGACCGCAACGGCACCGCCATCACCCACGAGGGCAAGCTGGCCTACACGCCGTTTTGGCTGCCGTTCAGCAACCCCATGCTCAGCCTCAGCACGTCCAATCCTCATTTCACGATTTTAGACACCGCGGGATTGCTGGGGTCGGCGGGAACTGAGTACGAAGCGCGGCAGGAAGAAAGCTTCATCTTGATGGACGACGTGCTGCAAAGCCAAGCGTCGAGTCGGTTCGGCATTTTCCGCATGCAGGATGGGCTGCGCGCCGCGACCGCCATCTACGACGGCACGTGCGGCATGCTTTTCCGGCTGCAAATAAAGCAACCCGACAAACCGGACCTGCGTTTACTGAAAACGAGTTTTCCCATCAGCCGCAACCGCCATTGGTTGCTGATTCTCAACCCGCTGTTTGCCGCCCTGCTACTGCTCATCCTGTTCCAACGCGACAAGCGGCGCGACGCTGAAAGCCATTCCCTCGTGAAAATTGTCGGGCTCGGCATTCTCTGCCTGGCGACCGACACACTGCTCGATATCTGGTACCCGTTTTTGTTCGGCAGTTACTTGCCCGTCATCTGGCACGCCGCGTTGCTCATTCCGCTGCTGATGCTCGGCCGGCGAGCCGCGATCCCCGCCGTCGCCGAAATCGTCATGGCGCTGGCGTTCTGGATCGTCAACAAAGGACCGGCGCTGCCCTTCATGTACATACCGGGGGCCACGATTTCGTTCTTCGTGATGCTGGGAATGTTGAAAGGGCCGCCGCCGCGCCGCGAGCCGATTATCCACGAACGGACGTGGACGCCCGACGATCAGTCGGATTCCGACGAGTCCGCCAGGTAAGCATCGACGTGGTCGGCCACCTGCCGCCCGCTGTGAAACGCCCGCACGACCAACGAGGCGCCTTCGACCGCGTCGCCCGCCGCGAAAACGCCGGGGCGCGAGGTCATCATCGCCTGGTCCACCAGTAGGTTGCCGCGATCATCGACGGCCAAGTCCAGGTTATCGACCAAGTCGTCGTGTTCCACATGCACGAAACCCATGGCCAGCAATACCAAGTCCGCCTTGATCTCGAACTCGGATTCCGGGATCTCATGCGGCGCCATGCGCCCACCGCCGTCCGGTTCCCGCCATTGTACCTTGACGCCCCGGAGCTTCCGGACGCGCTCGTCGCCGATAAACGCCTTGGTCATTACCGAAAAGACCCGCTTGCAGCCTTCCTCGTGCGAACTGGTCGTACGATAGACACGCGGCCACGTCGGCCACGGATTTTGCGATTCGCGTTCCAAGGGGGGCTCGGCGAGAATCTCCAACTGAGTAACCGATTTCGCGCCTTGCCGATTCGCGGTGCCGACGCAATCCGAACCGGTATCGCCCCCGCCAATCACAACCACGCGTTTGCCGCCGGCCAGAAGGTCTTCCCCTTCCGGCAGCGATTCGCCGGCCTCTCGCCGATTCTGCTGGGTCAAGTATTCCATCGCAAAATGGACGCCGGGCAGCCGCCGGCCGGGCACGTCAAGATCGCGTGGACGGCTTGCGCCGGTGGCCAGCACAACCGCGTCGAAGGTGCGTTGCAGGTAGCGCGCGGAAACGTCGACACCAGCGTCCACGCCCACTTCGAAAATCACGCCTTCGGCGGTCATCTGCTCGATACGGCGATCCAACACGCGTTTTTCGAGCTTGAAATCGGGGATGCCGTAGCGCAACAAGCCGCCGAGCCGATCGGCTTTTTCAAACACGGTCACCGCATGCCCGCGTCGCGCCAATTGCTGCGCCGCCGACAACCCCGCGGGACCGGAGCCGATCACCGCAACCTCGAAACCGGTCTTCTCCGGAGCGGGTTCCGGCCTGACCCAACCTTCGGCGAAACCGCGCTCGATAATCTGTAACTCAATGTGCCGAATCAGCACCGGCGGCTGGTTGATCGCGAGCGTACACGCCGCCTCGCACGGCGCCGGACACACGCGCCCGGTGATCTCCGGGAAATTGTCCGTGTCGTGCAACAGCAGCAAAGCGCGCCGCCAATCGCCGCGGTACACCATTTCGATCCATTCCGGAATACGGTTGTGCACCGGGCAACCAAAGGTGTGACAAAACGGGATGCCGCAATCCATGCACCGGTTCGATTGCTCGTGCAGGCGTTCGGCGGGAAGCGGCGTTTCAAACTCGCGATAGTGTTTCAAGCGTTCGGCGATGTCCTGTTTTCCCGGCTCCCGGCGCATAAAGCGGATGAAACCTTGTTGCTTAGTCATCGAACACCTCCTCACTTGCCGACACGGCATCCTCCTGCACCGCCGCCATTCGCATTCGTTCGAGAATGCGCTTGTATTCGATCGGCACGACCTTCACGAAAAGCGGCAAATGTGCCTCCCAGGCCGCGAGCATCATCTTCGCCTTGGGGCTTTTGGTGAATCGAAGATGCCGCTGCACGAGCGCCCGCAACCGCTTTTTGTCTTCTTCGATCCACACGGTTTCCAACTCGACCATATCGAGGTTGCAGCGCGTGTCGAACAGTTCCGACTCGTCGTAGACGTAAGCGATACCGCCGCTCATGCCTGCCGCGAAGTTGTAGCCCGTGTGCCCCAGGATGACCACGGTGCCGCCGGTCATGTACTCGCATCCGTGATCGCCGACACCTTCGACCACCGCGGTCGCGCCGCTGTTGCGCACGGCGAAACGCATCCCCGCCTGGCCGCAGACAAACACCTCGCCCCCGGTCGCCCCGTAAAGACAGACGTTGCCGATGAGGGCGTTTTCATGCGGCGCAAAGGTCGATTTCTTGTGCGGCGTGACGACGATGCGCCCACCGGTCATTGCCTTGCCGACATAATCGTTGGCGTCGCCCCACACTTGCAGCGTCACACCCGGCGTCAGAAACGCGCCGAAACTCTGACCTGCCGAGCCCGTGAAATTAATGCGGATCGTGTCGGCCCGCAGCCCCTTCGCGCCGTGTCGCCGTACGATCTCGCCGGACAACCTCGCGCCGACCGTGCGGTGGATGTTGCGAATCTCCTTCTCCAAGCGCACCTTCTGCTTGTCCTCCAGCGCCGGTGCCGCCTCGCGAATGAGTTCGTCGTCCATCGGCGTACGCACGGCAATGTTACACGCCGTCGGGCAACTGATCGGCGCACTGCCCAACTCGCACGGTGAAGTCAAAATCTTGCTGAAATCCAGTCCGCGCGCCTTCCAGTGTTGGATTGCCGGCTGCACTTCGAGCCGGTCGACGCGGCCCACCATTTCCGCCACGGTGCGGAAGCCAAGTTGCGCCATGTGCTCGCGCAATTCCTCGGCCACATACAGCAGGAAGTTCTCGACGTGTTCCGGCCGCCCGGTGAATCGGCTGCGTAGATCTTCGCGCTGCGTCGCCACGCCCACCGGGCAGGTGTCGGTAT
Organism: Candidatus Lernaella stagnicola; assembly: GCA_030765525.1. Lineage (NCBI taxonomy): Bacteria > Candidatus Lernaellota > Candidatus Lernaellaia > Candidatus Lernaellales > Candidatus Lernaellaceae > Candidatus Lernaella > Candidatus Lernaella stagnicola. The sequence continues at coordinate 61,538 of JAVCCK010000015.1, read as the reverse complement.
GGCACTTGCGCATCATGATGCAGCCGATAGAGACCAACACCGTCGTGCCGAAACCGAATTCCTCCGCGCCCATCAGCGCCGCGATTGCCAGGTCGCGACCGGTCTTCAATTGCCCGTCGACCTGCAAGCGAATCCCGGCTCGCAATCCGTTACGGACCAACGTCTGCTGCGTCTCGGCCAGGCCCAACTCCCACGGTGCCCCGGCGTGCTTGATCGAAGTTATCGGCGAAGCGCCCGTGCCGCCGTCATGCCCGGAGATCAACACCATGTCCGACTGCGCCTTGGCCACGCCCGCCGCAATCGTGCCCACACCGACTTCCGAAACCAGTTTCACCGACACCCGCGCCCGCGGATTCACCGCCTTCAGGTCGTAGATAAGCTGCGCGAGGTCCTCGATGGAATAAATGTCGTGATGCGGCGGCGGCGAGATGAGCGACACGCCCGTCGTCGTATGCCGCACGCGCGCGATTTCGGCGCTGACCTTGTGCCCCGGCAACTGCCCGCCCTCGCCCGGCTTAGCGCCCTGCGCAATCTTGATTTGCAGCTCATCGGCGTTGATGGCGTATTCCGTCGTCACGCCGAATCGACCCGATGCGATTTGCTTGATCGCCGAGCGCTTGCTGTCGCCGTTCGGCAGCGGCTGATAGCGCGCCGCGTCCTCACCGCCCTCGCCGGAGTTGCTTTTGCCGCCCAAGCGGTTGAGCGCAATGGCAATCGTCTCGTGGGCTTCGCGACTGATCGAACCGTACGACATCGCCGCGGTGACGAAGCGCTTAACGATCTCCCGCGCCGGCTCGACTTCCTCCAGCGGCACCGACTCGCCTGCCGTGAATTGGAAAAGACTGCGCAGGGTCATCCGCTTCTTCGATTGGTCATCAATGAGCCGCGAGTACTGTTTGAACGCCGAGTAATCGCCGGTGCGCACCGCGTGCTGCAACGTGTAAATCGCTTCCGGCGTCCATAGGTGCGACTCCCCGCCCACGCGCAAGTGAACGTCGCCGCCGATGTCCAGCAGCCGCGGCAGCCGCCCCCGTTTGGGGAACGCCCGGCGATGGCGACGCACGGCTTCCTCGGCTATGTGCTCCAGTCCGACCCCGCCGACGCGCGAGGACGTGCCCGTGAAGTATTCCGCCACGAAATCGTCGGCCAAACCGATCGCTTCGAATATCTGCGCGCCGCAATAACTGCGCAGCGTCGAAATCCCCATGCGGCTGAAGGTCTTGAGCAAGCCTTTTTTGATCGCCGTGATGAAATTATCGACCGCCTGATCCGGCGACAATTCCGCATCCGGCAGCCGCCCGCTGATGGCCAGTTCGGCCACGGTCGCCAGAGCGCCGTACGGACAAATCGCGTTGGCGCCGTACCCGATCAGCAGGCTGAAGTGCGCCACTTCCCTCGCTTCGGCCGTTTCGACGACCAGCCCCACGTGGTTGCGCAAGCCCTTGCGTATCAAGTGATGATGCAGACCAGACAACGCCAGCAACACGGGAATCGCCGCGTGCGTTTCATCGGTGCGCCAATCGCTGAGCACCAAAAGCGACGCCCCGTCGGCAATTTCCCGCTCGGCCGCCTCGCACATGTCGGTCATCCCGCGCACCAGGCCCGCCGCGCCATCGTCGGCCACGAAGCGAACGCTCAGGTCCCTCACGCGGAAATCGGGCATATTCGCCGTGCGCAGGAGGTTCAGGTCATACGGCGTGAGAATCGGGTGATTCAATTTGAGCCGCCGGCAGTGTTCCGGAGTTTCGTCCAGCACGTTGCGCTCCGCGCCGACCCATCCCATCAGCGACATCACCAGATCCTCGCGCAAGGGGTCGATGGGCGGATTCGTCACCTGCGCGAACAACTGCTTGAAGTAGTTGAACAGCAGCACCGGCCGATCGGAAAACACTGCCAAGGCGGCGTCATTTCCCATAGAGCCGATCGCCTCTTGGCCGTTGACCGCCATCGGCGCCAGGATCATGTTCATCTCTTCTTCGGTATAGAGAAACGCGTGATGCAATCGCTGCAACTTGTCCGGCGCCAAACGCGGCGCGGTGGGCGGTTGAAACAGGCCCTTGAGCTGGATGCGGTTTTCACGCAGCCATTGCCGATACGGCCGACGCCGCGAAATCTTCGCTTTGATTTCGTGATCCGGAATGATGCGGTGCTGTTCGAAATCGACGAGAAACATCCGGCCCGGCTGCAGCAGCCCGCGCCGTAGAATGCGCTCCGGCGGTAGGTCCACCGCGCCGGTTTCCGAGGCCAGCACGACCAACCCGTCCTTCGTGATGGTGTAGCGCGCCGGGCGCAAACCGTTACGGTCGAGCGTCGCCCCGATGTAACGATCGTCGCAGAACATCAACGCCGCCGGACCGTCCCACGGCTCCATGATGGCGGAATGGAATTCGTAAAACGCGCGCTTGTCGGCGCTCATGATGAATCGCTCGCCGAACGCTTCGGGCACGATCATCATCATGGCGTGCGGCAGGCTACGACCCGCCAGACTCAGCAGTTCGACCATGTTGTCGGTAATCGCCGAATCGCTCGCGCCGCGCAGCAACACGGGCTTGATCTTGTCGATATCCTCGCCGAAATGCGCCGAGGACATGGCCGATTCCCGCGCGTGCATTTGATTGACGTTGCCGCGCAGCGTATTGATCTCGCCGTTGTGCGCCAGGATGCGAAAGGGCTGCGCCAGCGCCCAGGTCGGCAGCGTGTTGGTGCTGTAGCGTTGATGAACCAACGCGTACGGGCTGGCCAGCAGCGGGTCTCGCAGATCCCGATAAAAACCCATCAGACCGGTGCCGACGAGCAGGCCCTTATACACCACGGTGCGACTGGAAAGACTCACCACGTAGAACAGCGACTGGTCTTCGTCCGACCAGTCCCCGAAACTCTTTTCCGTTTGCCGCCGAATCACGAAAAGCTTCTGCTCGAAACGGTCGGGCGGAACTTCGCCGCGCGCCAGAATCACCTGCTCGATGGCGGGCTGCGTCGCCAGCGCATATTCGCCCAGCACCGTTTCGTCCACCGGCACCGGACGCCAGCCAAGCACCGGGCACCCCTCGCGATGGGCGATTTGCGAGAATTTTTCCCGGCATTCTTGCCGCGCGACATCGTCCACCGGCATGAAGATCATACCCACGGCGTAATCGCCGCTGGGCGGCAAGTCGAAACCGAGCCCAGAGGCTTCCCGGCGGAAAAGCGCGTCCGGCAGGCGAATCATCATACCGCTGCCGTCGCCGGTGGCCTTATCACCGCCGACCGCGCCGCGGTGCTCCAGGTTGCACAGCATATCGACGGCTTCGCCGATCAGTTCGTGACGCGGCTCACCATCCAAACGGGCAATGAACCCGACGCCGCACGAATCGTGATGCAAACGCGGATCGAACAATCCGCAGGGACGCCGTCCCATCAATATCTTTTGCTTCAGCTTCGGCCAATGAGACAACGATACCTCCAATAGATTGCGCCCGATGTGTTGCATGTGTGTGGGGTGCCAGACCTAGAACAACAGGCTTTCGCGTATCGACAGCGAAAGAAATAATTATAGCTTAAACCCGCCCTTTCGGGAAGAGCGAGTTGACGCCGGCCTCTTGCGCCCCGTCACCACCGCGCGTTCCGCTTGCCCCTCCGGTACCCCGAGGTCTTTTGTGTCGCCGTCGCATGTGGTAGAAACGCTTCATGGCCCAAACCCCTCCAAATCAGCGGAAAAGCTGGACAATACGCACGCAGAGCGAAGAGAAACCGCCCTCGCCCTGGCGGGCCCGCCTGCACGAGATCATCTTCGAGGCCGATACGCCGCTGGGCAAAGCCTTCGACATCCTTCTTTTTATCCTGATCATCCTCAGTGTCTTCGCCGTGATGCTGGAAAGCGTCAGTTGGCTGCGGGCCGATTACGGCCGCATTCTCTACCTGATTGAATGGGCATTTACGATCCTGTTCACGATCGAATTCATCTTGCGGTTGATTTGCGTCCGGCGACCGTCGGCCTACGCGACGAGTTTTTTCGGCGTCGTCGACCTTCTCGCGGTGCTGCCGACCTACCTGAGCCTCGTGATCGCCGGTACCCAGACCTTGTTGATTATCAGGGTATTGCGCCTCCTGCGTGTCTTTCGCGTCTTCAAGCTGACACGATATCTTGGCGAGGCGCGTCTGCTGACCACGGCGCTCAAAGCCAGTCGCCACAAGATCGTCGTCTTTTTATGGACCGTATTGACGGCCGTGATCATCATGGGCTCGCTGATGTACCTTGTCGAAGGCGAGGCGAGCGGCTTCACCAGCATTCCGCGCGGCGTGTATTGGGCGGTCGTCACGATGACCACGGTCGGCTACGGCGACATCGCGCCCCAAACCATCCTCGGGCAAACCATCGCGGCGTTCATCATGATCTTGGGTTATGCGATCATCGCCGTGCCCACGGGCATCGTATCGGCCGAGTTGATCCAACACGTCAAAACCCAGACCAATACCCAGGCCTGCCCCAACTGCAGTGCCGAAGGCCACGACGACGACGCCGACTACTGCAAATTCTGCGGCTCTAAATTGTGACCAACCGGCACGAACCGCGCCGCCAACTCGCGCCCGCGCCCGATCGCCGCTTGCTGCCACGCGGGACCTCTCGGCCATAACTCACCACTATCCTTTAGACGCGTAGCCGGTACCGAAACGCTCGCCGCTCCAACACCGACGATAAACGCCTCCGCGGCTTCCCGCTCGCGTTCTCGGCCTTGCGCGAGGTACCACTCGACCTCGTACTCACCCGACCAGTGGGCAACACCGATACAGAAACCTTCCAGAAAGTCCGGCCGGCGGTCGCCGTACGCCTCTTGGGCAGTCTCCGCATACTTGTCGAAGTCCAGATCGAATTGGTAATGGTGGCCGAGTACTTCGTGAAAGTAGCGGTAATCGTAGCCGGGAGTGTCGGTGGCGAAGCCGTGTTTCGAGGATTGGTAAACGCCGAGTTGCCCGCCAAGGCCGCCCAACGCAAAAAGCCCGAGAACGATTCCGGCCGCCCATCTTCTTTTTGCCTGCCAGAGCAAGTGGACGCCCGCGGCGATCAACAGAAAAATGATTGGATACAAAGAAAACAAGTATCGGCGGGGCGGAATCGGCAAGTAACTCGGGTGCAGCGCGTACACGATCAAATAGGCGGGCACGAACGCCGCGAGCACCGCCCCGAATAGCTGCCATGACCATTCTACCGGAACTCCGCGCAGCCTCGCAGCCAGCTTGCGCCACGCGCCCCGGGTAGACCAAGCCACGATGATCCAAGCGGCGGCGAAACCGGCATAAGTAAGAATATTGAAAAATACAACCGGAATCGCCACTCCCTGATGGAGAAACAGATCCCGGTCGCCGAATAGCTGCAGGAAATGGACGGTGACCGCCTTGAGGAAAAGTGTTGCGTCGTTGTAGGAACCGATTTCCACGCTCGGCCCGCCGCCGAGACCCGAGAAAAAGCCCGCCATGTACTTGATGAAACTACGACCGCCATGAAAGGAATACCAAGGCTGTAAACCGACGCGAAGACCCGCTAGCAGGGCAAGGGCTTCCACGATAATGGTTTTCCGTGACGGCGCGGTCACGATCGCTAAAAAGCCCATGGCCGCAAATGCCGCCAGGAATTCGTATTCGAACCAGACCGCAAATCCCAAAACGGCACCGATTCCAAAAACGAAACCAACATGCCGCACGGATACCGGCGACTTACGCAAAGGTGAACGAAACCAGCGGTCCAACAACCAAAAACCCGCGACGATGAAAAAGCCGATCGCCATATGGTTGCCTAACGCCGCCAGCGACCACTTCACATGCACCGCTGGGGCCGCGACGAGCGCCACGGCCATGGCGACGGCGGCAGGTCGTCCGAAAAGTCGCCACGCCAACGCCAACAAAAAGGCGGCCGTAACGATCGAGAGCAACCAGGCAGATAATTGCAGCGCCAAATAGTTGGGGCCCAGCCACGCAAAGAACGGCGCCGCCAGCACGCCGACGACCAGACTACCGCCTGCGTAAATATCGAATTGGTACGCCCCGAGCGGCATCACCAGGCCGTGCTGTAAATGGAAAGGCAGCACCCCATGGACGATTTCTTCCGCGCCCCACTTGGGTTCAGGCAGCAACCACAAATGAAAGACACGCGCCACGACGTACACGGAAAGGAGTGCCAAGAAGAGGATCATGGCGCGGCGTCTGGATGCCCTCATTGATGCGGATGCCTCCCCATTGGTTGTCACCGCGTCACTAACTCGTCAGGGCTAGTAAACGAAGAGTAACACTCCCGCCTGCACGCCCGCCGCCGGGCAAACGTACACGGCCAGGTTGCCGCGTTGGATGCGTCCTTCGCGTATTGCGGAGTCCAACGCCACCGGCAAACTCGTCGAGGCGATATTGCCCAGGTCCGGGAAATACGAGCGGTAGGTTTCGGGAACGTGTACGCCCGCCTCGCGCAAGAACGGCAGCACGGTTGTTTCGATGATCTTGCCGATGTCGTGAACAAACAGGGTGTCGTACTGAAAGCCCGCGAATTCCGGCTGCTGCAGAACCTCGGACACGAGTTGCATCACCAACCCCAAACCGGCGCGCACCAGCCGCGATGAATGCGAATGCAAGCGATAGCGTTCGCCGAACTTGTGATTCAACCCGATGTGGCAAGTGCCGTATTGGCCGTCGGCCAACTTATGAAAGCTGCGCATGTGGTATGGGTTTCCAGCATATACCGGCTCCGAAGTACGCCCGAGCACCATCGCCCCCGCCGCGTCGCCGATCGTCAGTGCGCCGAACTTCCATGCCAGCTCGTCCACCGTCTTGCACGTAAAATCCGCCCAGTCAAAAGTACGTTCACCGGCGGCCACCAACACGGTCTCGGCCTTGCCGGTGCGGATCATGCTGTCGGCCAGATCCATGGACTTCATGAAACTCGTGCAAGCGTCCTGCGTATCGATCACGTTGGCGTTGCGCGCGCCGATCTCATGCCGCAGCACGTGCGCCGTCGCGGGCTCCACGAAAGCTTTGGACATGCCGGTATAAATGATCAGATCGATATCCGCCGCGTCGACCCCGGCGTCGTTCAACGCTTTTTCGGAAGCGAGGCGGGCAATGTCGGTGCTGTACTGATCTTCTTCACACCAGTGCCGCGTCACGCTGCCCGCTTTCTCCATTTTCGCGGCCGCCTTGGCGGTCAACGTCTTGAGGTCGGCGCTTTCAAGGTAGGCGCGGCTGGCGTTTTCGAGCATGGCCAGCGCGTCGTCGTTGCTGATGATCCGCTCCGGGATATAGGAACCGACGCCCAAAATCTTCGTTGTTGTTTTCATCGCTGCCGCTCCGCTGTGTAGTTTCATGTTTCCGGTCGGCCGGCTAATTGATTACATGTATCCGAGGGACTTGAGTTTGGCGATCATTTTTTCCTGTTCCTCGGCCGAAAGCTGTTTGCCTTCGCCGCCGGCGGCAAAGGTTTGCGACATCGTCTCCGCTTCTTCCCGCAAGCGAGCGACGACGTCGGGGTCCTTTTCTGCCAGATTTCTTACTTCGTTTCCATCCTCGGTGAGTCGATACAACTCCACCGGGGCCGATTCTTCGTTGGGCGCGTACGCCACTTTATAGCCCGCCGAGCGCACGCCGCGAATGTAGAACGCGTACACGGCCTGCGTACCGCCGCGCGTCTCCATATACAACGGCCGCGATTCAACCACGCCGTTTCGCATCGCCTCCACGAAGCTCGCGCCGTGCCACGGCACCGACGGCACATCGAGGTTCAACGCGTCGCAGAGCGTCGGAAAGATATCGATATTGCGCACCTCGGAAACGGCCGTTTTGTCCGCCGGCAACGCCTCCGGATACCGGATCGCAAACGGCACGCGGGAAAGGTAATCGTAAATGTGATAGCCGTGCTGGTTGATGATATGCCGCATGGTGTCGCGCATCATGTACCGCTGCGCCGCGTGACTGTCGCCCCGAAACACGGCCCAACCAACGAGAAAATCCTTCCACTTCATGCTCAAGAACTCGACGAAACCCGCCCAGCCGGGTTTGCGTTTCTGCATCAGCGTTCGCGTCATGCCGATCTTGAGCAGGTTCCCGATCAGCTTGAAGCGCGTACCGATCGGCAACCGGCTTTCCGCCATCGCCGTGCGAGCCATCAGGCTTTGCATGACCGTCTGCAACTCCGCGCCGCGCTTGCCGAGCAGATCGATATCCTCGCCGACCCGCGTATCGTCCTCGCCGGACAACTCCGACAATCCCAGCTTGTCGAGAAAATACGGCAGCAAGGTATCCGCCGCCGATTTCTCATCGACCCTCTCGCCGTGGTCGCCGGTAAAGACGATGACCGTGTCTTCGCCGGCCGCCGCGACCAGTCGCCCGATATACTCGTCCAAGCACGAGAGGGCGCGATCATAGCGCGAGGCGCCGAATTCCTCCGTGTCGAATTCGGCCGGCACCTGCCGCGGTTCGTGCAGTTCCCAGAGGTGGACCATCATGAACCACGGTTCGGGCAGACCCCCTCCCGCCAAGCGGTTGACGAGTTTTCCGCCCCACGGTTTGAAGAAGTATTCCTGCTGCTCGCGGTAGTTGAATTCGTCGAAGCCCTGATCGATCCCCAGCATCGGCAGCAAGGGCCCCGTCGCCTCGGCGATGGTGTAGTACCCGTTGGCCATAAAGGCGTCGGCGAGCGTGAACATCTCGTCGTTCATTTTCACGCCGAGCAAACCCGTCACGCCGTGCGCCAGGCTGTAGCAGCCGGTAAAAATCGTGGTGAACGCTGGGGCGGTGATCGAATTTTCGACAAACATATTCGGCACGCGGGTGCTGCGGGCCATCAAGGCGTCGAGTTGCGGCGTGCGACACGTGCGATGCTCGCCGAACACGCGGTCGGACCGCAGGCAGTCGACAACGATCATCAGCACGTTGGGTTTGTCGGCCATCTTCTCCCCGTCACTTCACCGGCGGCTCGGCGTCGTAATCCCACAGCGCGGGATACGAGCGCAAGTCGAAAGTCTTCTGCACGGCGCTGAACGCTCCGTACATGACCTCCTGGTGATCGTGCGTCACTTCCCAAAACTGCCCTTGCCAACCGTTGTAAATCAACGTGTTGCCATTGGCCAAGCGTTGCACGTTACCCTGCGCGTGCGAGAAATCAACCCGATGCTCCCACACCTGCGTGACGGTCATCGCGTCCTCGTCGATCTCGATTTCCAGTGCCCGCGTCCACGGCCCATCCAGGCAGTTGAAGTTGTAACGACAGTTGCCGTTATCGAGAATGAGCAGCCGCGTTGGCGTCACGTAAACCGGGTCGTGCTGCATGCGAAACCAGCGATCCATCTCCGGTTCGTCGCCGAGCCACGTAAAATCGAGATCGGGGCCCATCTGCCAGATCACATCGCCGGTCAGCACGTCCACCTTGACCAGTTGCAGCACGTTGCGAAGCGAAATCAGCACCGCGGTTTCACCCGGCACGGGAATGACGCCGTTGCCGTGCGTCCAGTCGTACTTGCCCGGACCGAAGTGGAAGTTGTAGCAAACAAACGGGTTCATCATGTCCGGCCGAATGACGTCCGCGTGATCGAATACCGACCAACGCCATATCTCTTCGCCTTCGCGACCCACAAACACCACGCCGTCGCCCACGGCCTCGTCGGTCGGCGTCGTCAGGTCGCACTGCACGCCCGGTCCGAGGTCGTTGTAGAGCACCATCGCCATCTCAGCCTCGCGATCCGCGACGTAAAATTGATGGTGGGCGGGCCGGAAATATCCTTCCTGGAGCGCCAGGTTGAACAACCGGTACGCCTTGCCGTTCTTCTTAACGCCCACCAGGTTCGTCGTCGTCGACACCCCGATGTCCCCGTTGCTGAACACGACCTGCGATTGCAGAGGATGGAACTCTCCCGCCAGCGGCATCTCGTGCACGAAACGCGGTCGCGCCTGACGGTCGAACACGATCAACACCCGCGTCGGGAAAACGCTTTCGCCGGGCGTGTTGTTGACAGCGCTGATCCAGTAACCCGGGTCGGCGTCCTCCGCGACGCGATAGTCCTGCAATTGCGGCAACCAGCCGGGCAGCGTCGGCGTCGTGAAAGAGGCGTGAGCCAGCGCCGTGGTCTCGCCCGCCTCGTGCACGATCAGGTCGTACGTCGTGTCTTCCAGCAAACCGTAAAACCAAATGAAATGCGTCAAACCGGTTTCTGAGATCGGCGGGTCGGAGAATCCCACACCCTCTTCGCCCGGCGTGGTTACGAAGCCGGAAATCGCCGCCCGCTCGTTGCACGTGACCACGACCTTCCGCGACAGCGGGTTGTCCGAGTTGACCGGTTCCACCTCCGCTTCGCACGCCAGCGGCGGGGTAACGTCGTCGTTGTCGTCGTCGTCACTCGCCGGTCCAGAGGTGTCGTCGTCGTTGTCGTCATCATCATCGGATGCGGATTGGTCGTCGTCGTCGTCGTCATCGCCGCAGGCCGCGGCAAAGGAAAGGACAAGGAAGAACACCAATGCGAAAAATAAAAAACGTTTACTATCCATCATTTCTCTCCAATATAAATAACTACATCCCTGGAGTGTGAATTACCAAATGCCGCCGCCGCATGCAAGGCGACGCGCCTCGCGGTCCTTGCCCAGCTTTCCAACAATCGCTGTTTCGGCTATCTATATTCCCTGCCGAACCAACAGGCACAACAAGAAGAAGGAACCAACGATGAACGCCGATTTTCAACAGCACTTTCTCGCTCAATGGGAAAAATACTTTCCGCAAAGCGAACTGCCGATCGCCTACTTCTACAGTGACAATCCCGACCCGGAGATCATTGCCAAACCGGTCGAAGGCTGGCGTTGCCTGATCGCCGACCTCGCCCGCGTTCGCAAAGGCCGACCGACCGCCGTTAACCTCGACTCCATTGGCTGCCGCGGCGGCAAGTACTACGCCGGATTCTCCGACGAACTGGCACCACAGTTCCCCTATTTTCTTTCGTACGGCATTCCCGGCAAACTGGAGGGCGAACGCTACAAAAAGTCCCCGGAAATCGTCGAAGAAATCATGAAGGGCCAACCCCGGCAACCCGCTGCCGGCAAATACCTCGTCTTCAAGCGGTGGGACCAACTGGCCGACGCCGACGAGCCTCGAGCCGTCGTCTTTTTCGCCGCGCCGGACGTTCTTTCCGGTCTGTTCACGCTCGCGCAATTTGATGAAACCATTTCGGACCCGGTGATCATCCCCTTCAGTTCCGGGTGCAGTTCCATCATCAGCCATCCCCTGGCCGAGGTGGACAAACCGGTTCCGCGCGCCGTCGTCGGCCTGCTGGACGTGTCCGCCCGCCCTTACGTGGCGCCAAACGTGATGACCTTTGCCATTCCAATGGCGAAATTCGAGCGCATGGTTGCCAATATGGATGAGTCGTTCCTGATCACCGAATCGTGGGGCAAAATGCGCGAACGGCTACTGCAACCTTAGTCCGCGCGTCGTCGCGGAGGCACCGAGATATCCGATAGGGCTTCGCGCAAGCGTGCGATTTGTTCCCGCACGGCAGCGGGTGCCGTGCCGCCGCGCACCGTCCGCCGCGCTACAGCCTCATCATAGGAAAGCGGCACGGCTTTCCCGCCGAATTCGGGAAACGCAGCGGCTATCTCTTTTTCGGAAAGTGAATCAAGCTCCCGCCCCGCCGCCTCCAACTCGGAGACGACCCGCGCCACCCGCTCGTGCGTGAGGCGAAAAGGCACGCCCGTCATCGTCAACGCGTCAGCCAGATCGGTGGCCAGCAAGTCGGCGCTCAGCGCCGCGCGCATGCGGTCTTTATCGAAGGTCGCCGATGCCGACGCCTGATGAAAGACCGCCACGCAAAGCAGCGCCGTATCCATGGCGTCAAACAACGCCGCCTTGTCCTCCTGCAGGTCCTTCGCGTAGGAAAGCGGCACTCCCTTGGTAAGCGAAAGCAGCGTCATCGCGTGCCCGATGCCACGAGCCGCCTTGCCGCGCACCAATTCCATGGCGTCGGGGTTTCGCTTCTGCGGCATCATCGATGAGCCGGTGGACCACGCGTCGGCAAAGCGTAGGTATCCGAAAGCGGGCCCGGCCCACAAGACAAACTGCTCCGCGTAACGTGACAGGTGACCGGTCAACACCGCTGCGGCCGCGGCCGCTTCCTGAGCAAAATCCCGATCGCTGACCGCGTCCATCGCGTTCTCACACACGCCCTCGAAGCCTAGCTCCTTCGCCAGGCGTTCACGATCCACGGCAAAGCCCGACCCCGCCAGCGCCCCCGCGCCAAGTGGGCAATGATTCGTTCGGTCGAACGCATCGCGCAGGCGCCGGGCGTCGCGCATCAGCGCAAACGCCAACGACATCAGAAAATGCCCCAGCGAAATCGGTTGCGCCGGTTGCATGTGAGTCATGCCGGGCAGCAGCGTGTCCACGTGACTCTCCGCGGCGTCGGCCAGCCACGCGGCCAGTTCGCACACGGCATCCAAAAGCGAGGTCAGCGCGTCACAAAGATACAGACGCAGGTCGCACGCCACCTGATCGTTGCGGCTGCGGCCGGTGTGGATTTTTCCGCCCGCCGCGCCGACCTTTTCCGTCACCAGGCGCTCGACGAGAGTGTGCACGTCCTCGTCCGCCGGCATGGTCGAGAAGGTCATCCCCGCAATTTCGTCCAGCGCCGCCAGGATCTCCCGCTCTTCGGCGGCGCTGAGTATCTCCAGCCGAGCCAACCCCCGCGTCCAGGCGCGGTTGGTCAAAACATCATAGGGCAGCAAGCGGATATCGACCGGCAGCGACCGGTTGATGGCGTCCATCAATCCACTGGTGTCGGCGTCGATCCGCCCGCGATAGAGCGTCATATCAATCCCTTTTGAACTTGGAATAGTTCGGCGCTTTGTATCCCGCCATCGCCTCGCCGCCCTCCATCTCGATCAAGGTCCGGACTTTGATCGGCAGGCCGTAGAGGTTGATGAAACCTTCCGCGTCGCTTTGGTCGTAAACATCGTCCTGACCGAAGGTGGCGAAATCCTCCCGGTACAGCGAATAGGGCGAACGGCGCCCGCGCACCATGACGTTACCTTTGTACAGCAACAACCTTACTTCGCCGGTGACGTTGTGTTGCGTCTCCCGCACGAAGGCGTCCAAGGCTTCGCGCAGCGGCGTAAAGTAAAGACCGTTGTAGATCAGTTCGGCATATTTCGGCGCGAGTTGGTTTTTGAAATGCATCGTGTCCGCGTCGAGCACCAGGCTTTCGATTTCATGGTGTCCGACATACAAGATCGTCCCGCCCGGCGTCTCGTACACGCCCCGCGACTTCATGCCCACAAGGCGATTCTCGACAATATCCACCCGGCCGACCCCGTGCACCCGGCCCAGGTCGTTCAGCCGCGTGATCAGCGTGGCGGCCGACATCTCTTCACCATTAACACTCACGGGCACGCCGCTGACGAATCCAATGATGATTTCCTCGCCCTTGTCCGGCGCCTGTCGTAGGTCGTCGGTAATCTCGAACACGCTGTCCGGCGCGCTTTCCCACGGGTCTTCCAACTCGCCGCCCTCACTGGACAAGTGCCAGAGGTTGCGGTCGTGGCTGTAGATCTTCTTTTCGTCGATGTTGACCAACGCGATGCCGCGTTCCTTGGCGTAGTTGATGGCGTCTTCGCGCGAACGGATATCCCAAAAACGCCACGGCGCGATGACGGGGATCTTCGGATTGAACGCTTTAAACGTGAGTTCAAAGCGCACTTGGTCGTTTCCTTTGCCCGTACAGCCGTGCGCTACCGCATCCGCGCCTTCGGCTTCGGCCACCTCCATCAGGTGCTTGGCGATGACCGGCCGCGCAATGCTCGTTCCCAGCAGGTAGCGTCGCTCGTAGATCGCCCCGGCCTGCATCATCGGGAATATATATTCAGAGCAGAACTCTTCCCGCAGATCCTCGACGATGGCCTTGTCGGCCCCCGTTTCCAAAGCGCGCTCTTCCAGACCCGCCAGTTCGCCTTCACCTTGCCCCACGTCCCCGGCGTAGGCGATGACGCGACACCCGTAGTTCTCTTTCAGCCACGGAATGATGATGGATGTATCCAGCCCGCCGGAGTAGGCGAGCACAATCGTTTTGATTTCGTCGTGCGACATTCAGTGCTCCTTCAACCCGGCAACACAACATCCGGCAGATGCTTGCCGAGGATAGTCAAAATTTCCCGCTGCGCCGCTTTGCCGTCGCAAGCGACCATGATCGTGTCATCACCGGCGATCGTCCCGGCAACGACTGATAGTTGCGCCCCGTCGAGGGTCAGCGCCACGATGGCCGCCTCACCGGGATCGGTGCGCAACACCAACAGGTTGTCGCCGGCGCGCCGCACTTCGTGGACACGACCGCCTAGGCCGCGAGCCAGGTCCACACGGCCGACCGCTTTGGCCGGCGGCGCATAAGCCCCTTGGACCTTGATCAAGCCCAGCGCGTGAATATCGCGCGAAACCGAAGCCTGCGTGGAATTCACACCCCGCTCGGCCAACATTTCCACAAGCTGGATTTGGGTCGTAACGCGGTGGCGTGTTACCAATTCGCGGATCACGCGACGTCGTTTCTCCGTATCGCTCATCGATTTCCCCTTTTGAATAATAATGCACTATATCGCATAAAACATTATTTACATGCAAGCGCTCATTAGCTTCGGAAAGCAAAGCTCCAACCGGCCCGACGCGACCACTCCCAGCCGCTTGGCATGCGCGCGGGAATTGCGTGTTCACCACCCAAATGGTATAGTGCGCCGTCTGATAACCAAGTCGTGCGAATGACCACGGTTTTTCGGGTTTGGGGATCGAATCTGCCACCATTTCATCGCACGACGAAAAAGCGGTACCACGTTACCCGATCGAGCAAAAGCCATGACAAAATCCGTCGGAACCTTTGCGTTTACGATTTTGCTGCCGGCCCTTGCCCTCCTGACCATCCTCGGTCCTTACTTCGCCGGCGATTTTATTCACCCCGCCGCAGCCGAACCTGATACCGACGCCATCGCGTCCGAAAACCCCGTTACTACCGCTAAGAAAATCACGCAGGGCGTCCTCGTCAACAATCAGGCCGCGTTTTGGCTCAACCTGTTCGCCAAAAACCGCGTTACCTATCAAGGTACCGGCCCTTGCGAAAACTGGGGCTTTTCCATTGTGACCCAGTATCTGGGTCGCGGCGACGATCTGCAATCGGTCGAAACGCCGCTGGTGTTTGATTACCACTGCGCCCCTGCCGATGTCGAGCCTCCGCTTTGCACCGTTGTGTACGATCGAGGCGCGTTGACCGAACGCTTCCTATCCCACGAGGCGGGCGTCGAACACCATTTGACGATTCGCCACGCGCCGGTCGGGTGGGACCCGCTGGAAGTGATTCTGCCGCTGCACGACGCCTCGCGCGCGAGTTTAACCGAAACACCGGCGGGCCTGGAACTCAGCTTTGCCAACCGTCCGATCTTGTCGATGCAGGGCCTGGTCGCCATCGACGCAAAGGGGCGCGAGTTGCCCGCCGCCCTCGCCGCGGTGGACAACGAGGTGCACGTGGTCGTCGAGGACGCCGGGGCCGCGTATCCCCTGGAGCTTTCGTATACGTTGACTTCCGACAAAGAACGTCTGCTCGACTTGGGGGATGGGGACGATCCCGCGTGCAACGCGCCCACGGCGAAAAATGACTGCGGTTCGGCGATAGAAATCCCGACGATCCCGACGCTTTTCAACGGCGGGCTCGATCTTTCCGACGACAACGATTACGGCGGCTCTTGCGGCGGCGGCGGTTTGTTCGGCGGTCCGGATATCGTCTACTACTATGAGGGCTTCGCGGGATCCAGTTACATGATCGACCTTAATGGCGACGACTTCCCCGAGCCCGACACAGTCCTGTACGTTCGTTGGGGCACCTGCGGTGATCCCGACGCCGAAGTGGCGTGCAGCGACAGTTACGACGATATGAACCACAGCCGCGTGGTCTTTGTCGCCGAAGATAACGGCACCTACTACGTGTTCGTCGACAGCGACGTCTGGCTCGACGGCTACGTCTTTACCCTGGAAATTCAGACCTGCGAAAACGGCGGTTGCCTCATCGATGGCGAATGCTATCCCAACGGCAGCATCAATCCGGACAACCAGTGCCAGGTCTGCAACGTCTCCCAAGCGTTTGACGAATGGACCAACGCCGACGGCCGCGCCTGCGAAGACAACGTGTATTGCAACGGCGAAGACACCTGCCTCGACGCGCTTTGCCAAGAGCACACCGGCGACCCGTGCGGCGACGACGGCTTGTACTGCAACGGCGCTGAAAGCTGTAACGAAACGCTCGAGCAGTGCGATCATTCCGGCAATCCGTGCGGCGACAACGGCTTGTTCTGCGACGGCAACGAGTTCTGCGACGAAGACAAGGACGAGTGCACGAGTTCCGGCAATCCCTGTCCCGACGACGGACTCTTCTGCAACGGCAACGAGAGTTGCGACGAACTCGAAAACGCCTGCCTGCACAGCGGCAACCCCTGCCCCGACGACGACCTATTCTGCAACGGCGCCGAATTCTGCGACGACAACCAGGACATCTGCACCAGCTCCGGCAATCCGTGTCCCGACGACGAACTCTTCTGTAACGGCAGCGAGGAATGCGACGAGGGCAGCGACGTCTGCACGCACACGGGCACACCTTGTCCCGACGACGGGCAATTCTGCAACGGCTCGGAGTTCTGCAGCGAACTGGATGACGAGTGCGGCACAACCGGCAACCCCTGCCCCGACGACGGCGTGTTCTGTAACGGCGATGAAAGCTGCAACGAGTTCCAGGACGTCTGCGTCAATTCCGGCAACCCCTGCACGGACGACGGGCAATTCTGCAACGGCGACGAATTTTGCGACGAGGGCACCGCCGCCTGCGTCAACACCGGCAACCCGTGCCCGGACGACGGCGTGTTCTGCAACGGCAACGAATCCTGCAACGAAGTGCAAAACACTTGCCAACAGACCGGGAATCCCTGCACCGACGACGGCCAATTCTGTAACGGTCTCGAATATTGCGACGAGGCGAACCAAACCTGCGCCCGGACCGGTAGCCCGTGCCCCGACGATCTCGTCTTCTGCGACGGCACCGAATTTTGCAACGAAAATGACGACTCCTGCGGTCACACCGGCGACCCCTGCCCGAACGACAACCTCTTTTGCAACGGCAATGAATTTTGCGACGAGGGCTCCGAGTCCTGCGGCACGACGGGCAACCCCTGCCTGGATGACGGTCTGTTCTGCACCGGCGCGGAGGTTTGCGACGACACCGACGACACCTGCCTGCATACCGGCAACCCCTGCCCGGACGACAGCGTGTTCTGCAACGGGCAGGAACTGTGCAACGAGTCCTCTAACGAATGCACGCGCTCCGGCAACCCCTGCCTCGACGACGGCCTGTTCTGCTCCGGCGTCGAATGGTGCGACGAGTCATCCGAACAATGCCGGCAGTCGGGCAATCCGTGTCCCGACGACAACGTCTTCTGTAACGGCGAGGAACTGTGCGACGAGCAGGACGACCAATGCTCGCGCGGTGAACCGCCCTGCGTCGACGACAGCCTGTTCTGCAACGGCGACGAATCCTGCGACGAGCAGCAGGATATCTGCCTGCACATCGGCGACCCCTGCGAAGACGACGGCCTGTTCTGCAACGGCGACGAGATTTGCAACGAACAAATCGACGCGTGTGATCAAACCGGCGAACCCTGCCCCAACGACGGGCTTTTCTGCAACGGCGAAGAATTCTGCGACGAAGAAACGCTGCAGTGCCTCAACACCGGCGAACCATGCTTTGACGACGGCCTGTTCTGCAACGGTGAAGAAACCTGCAACGAGCAACTTGACGAGTGCCGCTCTCAAGGCGACCCTTGCGCCGAAGATGAAATCTGTGACGAGACCGCCGACGAATGTTTCGCTGCCGGCGACGACGATACCGCCCCTCCGCCGGGCGGCTTCAATGACGACGACGACGACACGGACACCGGCGAGCCGGCCGACGACGACGACCAAGGCGACGAAGACGAAGGTGATGGTGATCTAGTTGGCGGTGGCTGCGGATCGTCGTTACGATGACTGTTCCCGAAGTGAAGATACGCTGTCGAACCACAAACAAATTGCACGCTCAGGAGATAGCCGTTTGACTGCTCGGCGACTTGTTTTGACCATCGCGCTCGTTTTGGCTTTCGGCCAAAGTGCGCAAGCCCAAAATCTGCTGGAAAAGAACGTCCATTACTTCCTGCCCGTCGTGGATGACAGCGGCATCATCTGGACCTACGGCTCGGCCCCGCTCGGCATGGGGCGCATGCACTACGGGCTGTACGCCGACGACGCCGTCGCCCCGGTGGCGCGGTTGCGCGATAACGGCGAAATCCAACACGTCGTCCAAAACCAGGTCGGCGCCCAACTCCTCTATTCCGTGGGGCTGTTCCACATCGCCAACTTGGGATTCGCCGCGCCGCTGATCCCCTACCGGCAGATCAACGGGCAATTCGAAGACGATTTCAAATTGGACCAGGGGCTCGAAACCTTCGCGATGGAAGATCTGCGCTTCGATTCCAAATTCACGATCCTCAACCGCCGGCAAAAGTGCCTCGGCGTCGCCGCGCTGTTCCGCGTCGGCGTGCCCATCTCCGGCCAGGAGAACTCCTTCGCCTCCGACGCGGGCGTCACGCTGCACCCGGCGCTCATTGTCGACCTCGGCCGCCGCTGGTGGACGGTCACGACCAACCTTGGCTACAAATACTACGTCAATCCCGGCGATTCGGAACTCTTCAACCTGACGGTCGGCGACGAGATATCCTTCAACCTCGGCTCGGTGTTCCGCGTCAGCCGCTCGCAGCAAGTGTTGCTCGATTCCGCCACACGAACACAGGTCGCCACGCCCTTCGGCGAGCCTGATCTCGATTACTCGGAAATTCTGGTCGCGTACCGCAAGTACTGGCAGCGACTGAATTTCACCGCGCTCACGGTGGGCGTCGGTGCCGGCCTGCTCTCGGGCGTCGGCGATCCGACGGTGCGCTTTTTCATCGGCGTCACGCGCGACGAAAGGAGAACCAGTCCTGGTGATGTGGTTTACTAACAAAACAACGTGGATCGTCGTCCTTTGTTTGGCGATGTTGCTCGCCCTGGGCGCGTGCGCGAAGAAGAACGTCAATACCGATCCCGCGGCGCCGACTGAGGTCTCCGACCCCTCCGTCCAGCCGCCCGGCAACGACCCGGAAGCGACGCGCCGGTATGTCTCCGAACTTAAAGGACCGCCGACCTACGACCTGTTCGCCAAATCTCTCGACTATGCCGAGAAGCAGCGCGGTATCGAATTCCGGAAAAACGAAAACGGGAAATACGTCCTCTACAGCGCGTATGCCTGGAACCACGTTTCCCTTCCCGATGCCGACAACAACTGCCTCTACGACGTGAAATTCAACCGCCTGACCAGCTTCCAAGGAATCGGCAGAGGCTATTCGACCATCCTCGATCTCGAAATCACCCCCGGCCCCTGCGGCATCTCCGCCGCCGACCTGCGCGTCGAAGCCCTCGACCGCCTGCAAAATCTCGAGGGCGCGATCATCTCCCAAAAGGTTCTGGAGAACATGCGCAAGGGGACGAATTTCATTTCCGACCGCAAGTTCCTGCAAGACACGCTGCAGGTGCCGTGGAAAGTGGATTCATCGGTCCACGGGCTCGAGCCGTACCTGGCCCAAAACCTCGAACGCATCGAAGCCCCCCTGGAAGTCACCTTCGGCGACATCCTCGTTTTCAGTGAATACATCGGCGAAACGACGGTGGGCATTTACGTCGGCTACGGGGTGATCGTCTGCAATTGCTGCTTCCGGACGCAGGTTCACCGGCTGCGGTCCGATCTTGAATACAGGGTGTATCGTCTTTACAGTGGCTTTTCGCTGGCCGGGTACAAGATTCATCAGGATTCGGTTTTGCAGCAATTTCTGGCCAACCCGCAGTGATCGGAGGAAAACAGGCCGCTTATGATTGAAAAGAAATTCCTCGATCAACTCGACAAAAGTTTGTCGCCCCTCGAAATCGAACAAGTTACGATTCACTTCGATTTCGATTTGGACGCCAACAACTCCTTGTTCGAAATCATGGTGGACGACGGCCCGGTCGATCCGCGGGAGATCATTCCGCACCTGCCGCCCGAGCGAAACAAACCCGGCTACGGCACGATGCTCAAAGATTGGCTCTCCGAAACGGCCAGAAAAAAGGAAACGTACGTCTACTTGGCGGTCTTTGCGCTGTTTGTCGGCGTCTTCGGCCGCATCACCACCGCGGTGATCGACGAAGAGTTGCTGGCCATGGTGGAAATGCCCGAAATGATGACGCCGCCGCCCGAACGCACGCCGCCGCCGCCACCACCGGAAGCGACGCCCGAACCGACGCCGCCGCCGGAAGACGAGCCCATGCCCACGCCCAAACCGATGGATCAGATGGAGCAGAAGCTCGAAGACCTCGACAACCAGCAGGAACTGAAGGAACTGCAAATCGACCAGCCGAAAACCGATCTGGCTCGCGATCTGCAGAACTCGCAACTCAACGCCGTGAAAGACAGCGACAATTCCGCCGGCGTCATCAGTCGGCGCTTCGCCAATACCACCGGCAAAGCGACGGACAACTCGTCGGTCAATCTGTCCAACGTCGGCCGTAAACCGGTGCGGCAAGACAGTCAGGGAACCTCGAAGCTCAAGCGAATCGGTTCGACACCCAAGGCCAAAGACACCGGTGCCGGGTCCAAAGCGCTGGGAGACCTGGGCGGAAAAAAGAAGTCGAACACCGACAGCGGCTCCGGCGGCACCATCAATTGGATCAAGCTGCCCTCGACCGGGCCGGTCGCGCATCTGCAGTACCGCTGCCAGGGCAAAACCGGCTATGTCGTCGCAGGTAATTATCGCTTGCTGTGCGGCAGCGACAAAATTCAATCCGCGTGGATTCGCGGCAATTAGATTGGTTTGATGAATCGCGAAACGGAGTGAAACAAAACTCATGCAACGACGCGTTCTAATTGGAAGTCTGGTTCTCCTGCTCCTGCTCACCGGCCTCGCGGCCGCCGAATGGGAGTCGTACAAAGCTCTGTACTCGGCCGGCGAGTACCAACAGCTCGCCACGATGTGCCAAGGTCAAGAAGACGCCATCGATGCCGACGCGGGCGCTCACATCATCTATAAGTACTGTGGCATGGCACACCTGCGGCAATACGAAAAGACGAAACAGGGCGTGGATCTGACCTACGCGGTCAAATACCTGGAGAACTCCATCGCCTTCAGCTATTCCGAGGAAGCCTCGTTCAACCTCGGCGTGGCGCGTATGCAGGCCCTGGATCATTTGAGCGACGGCGCGGACATGGCGCAACGCGAGTACGACGCGCTCAACGAAATGTGGGAAGCGATGCGCAACCTGCACGCCCAAGAGAATTTCGCGCGTGAGACGCTCTCGGACAATCTGTTGATTTGGTCGCGTGATTTCCGCGACGAAGTGATCGAGCGCGTGCTGAAAAGCGAGGACGCCCCCGGGCGCGCCCGGCTCTTGGCCGCGTACCTGCGCATGCTGGCCGATCGTTTCGAACTCGTGGACCCGACTAAGGCCGACAGCGAAGTGCGCCAGAGTAACCTGAAGTTGTTCAAAGATTGGATGACCGAACTGCACGAACTGAGCTACTTCGACAACAACCCCGTCGTGGGAATGTACAAATACAAAGCCAATCGGCACCGCGAAAAATACGATCAAAGCGAAAAGACCGAAGCCGATTTCACCAAGGCGCTGCACTTCTATAACGAAGCGCTCAAACGCGTTCGCACCAACAAGGCGCGCGCCGTGCTCAATGCCGACGTGGCCTACCTGTGCAGCCTCTACAACAGCAAAGACAACGAGAAGCTGGTCTCGTATTACAAAATCGGCTTCACCAACGCCTACGAGGGGCTCAACGTCATGGCCAAAATCAACCAGGCCAAGGCCGACAGCCGCCGCGAGGAATATCCCTACGAAATGGACAGCAGCGAGTTGATCGCGCAATTGCAGAAAAGCTACGGCTCGAACCTCACGGGGCTCGAGTACTTCCACCATCTGCGCAAGGATCACCGCAGTGTCGTGTCGCTGAAAGAGTTCGTCTTCAACTCCGGCTTTAATTGGGAGGGCAAGGAGACGACCTTCCTGCTGATCGCCGACGCCGCCGACAAGCTGGCCTCCAACGCCCGCCGCAACCGACGCGCCTTCGACAATTACAAGGAAATCTGCCTTTTCGCCTCGACCCGCGCCTTCAAAGCCACGCTCCAGAAACACGGCGGACGCGCCCCGGTCAACGACGCGGAGTTCTGCCGCGTCTACCAAAACCACGTCAACTACTTGCGCCGCTTCGGCGAGGCAATTGAAGCCCGCGAACTGACGCTGCGCTACGACCCGGTCTGTCAGGCCGCGGCGGCGGAATAGGGGTGGCGACATGAACAAGCACACGATTCGCATTCTGACTATCGGCCTGGCCCTGCTGCTCGTTATCGCGTCCATCGGCTTGGCGCAGGATGACGGCGGCGATGCCGACGACGCCCCGCCCGCACCGGTAACCGATGCCGCGCCCGACGTCGCGCCCCCGGCTCCCATGCTGCTTAATCTCAACCTCGAATGGGTTAACAGCGACATCTGCCGGCTCATCGAAGAACTGCGCCGCACGCGCGATCCATGGCAAAAGCGGGAGATGGTCGAGCAGATCGAATACATGATTTACAAACACGTCGAGCATCCGCTGATGTTCAAGCAAGCCGAACGTTCCGCGCGCCTCGACCTGGACCGCATCGGCACGTCATCCGACATCGTCGACGCCGGCTCCGCGCATCCGCTCGCGCCGCTGGTTGGTGAAGCCTTCGCGCTCTACGCGGTCGCCAAGGGATACGAGGGGTTCGCGGCCGCCGCCAACGATTGGATCAAACGAGCCAAGGCCGTCTACCCGACCGTCGAGGCCGTGACGGTAAAGATCGATACGTATCAGGACCGCCGCCCGATTCGCTTCTGGCTCACCGAGAGCCTGGGCAACTGGGCGCGTACCGATACGGTCCGCGTGACGATCGAAGGCAAGAACATTTCGCAGGCCTCGGTGGCCAAGGTGATGGAACAGAAAGTTCGCTTCGCGTCGCAGAAAGGCACCGCGAGCGACTACTACCTCGCCGTGGCGCAGGCGGATTTCTTGCGCGGCCTGAAGCGTTACATCGTCACGACCGAGAAGCTGACCGAGCAGCGGCCCAATCGTTTCGAGATTTATTTGCCGCCCGGCAAGTACACGATGGATACGGGCAGTTCGGGCGCGCTGCCGATCGAGTTCAAAATCGTTTCAGACCCGAGCGAAAATCGTTTCGTCGTGGAAACGCTTAGCGACTCGGTAACGCTTTACGCCAAGCCGGAAGTCGGCGAAGCGAAGAAATCAGGCGGCGAAAAGCCGAAAGACAAATAACAAAACCATCGGTGGAGGAATCGATGTCACAGTCCGATACGAGTCTCTCGAAGCGAATAAAACAACCGAACGTGATCGTGATCGCCGCGCTGATTGTCGTGCTGCTGGTCATCGCGCTGATGAGCCCGGCGATTCTTGAAAGCAAAGTGTTGGCCGCCAAGTTCAAGCCAATGGTCGGCGCCGCCGGTCGAGTCTGCGTGTTCCTCCTGTACGCCATGACGATCATCCTTTTGGTCAACTACGTGTACTACGGCGTCTTTCTACTTAACCGACGAAACTTTTACAGCGAATCCCAACGGCGGGGTTTGGTAAAAGTGCTTGCCAATCCCGAGGCTCGCGCCGACATCCAGGTGTTTCGCAATAAATCGGATCCACTCACCGTGGAGAGCAATATTCTCACGGAGATTGTGGCGGCGATGCTGCCCAATGCGCTCAAGCAGCAATTCATGCTCGAGCAATACTTCAAGGCCAAGATCGAAAACTACATGAACCGCTTTGCCGGACCGATCAACACGATCACCACGCTCTCGGGCCTCGGGCCGATCGTCGGTTTTCTCGGCACCCTGCTGGGGCTGATCCTGGCCTTCGCCGTTTCCGCCGAGGCGATTCAAACCGAGGGGCAAATGAGTCCCGACACCTTCAGCGAACTGCAGTACTCGATCATGATCGCCATCATGACCTCGGTCTTCGGCGTGGTAATCAAGATTTTGGGTTCCATCCTGCGACAGGCGTTGCTGGCCAAGGTTGATAAGATCAACGACGAAATTTCCACGATTCCCATCGAATCCATGTACAGCAACTAGGCACCGCGAAGGAAGCGGATATGAAACGAATTATCGAAGACGAAGAGCTCAACCTGCAGGACCTGATTTTCATCCTGCTGTTCTTCTTCATCATCGCCCAGACCTTGATCGTATTTAAGGTCCAGAAAGACCTGATCGTCCCGCCGAAGGTCGATACGGAAACTGAAATCGAGGTCGAGGACGACAAGCAGGTCGTCACCTTGATCATCGACCGCGAATCCAACATCGCCGCCCTGGTCGAAAGCCGCGAAGATCTCCTGGCCGGCTTTGCCGACGAAGAGCAGTGGGAGGAATACTGCAAACCCATCCTGGGTCGCGAAATGTATTTGGCTTCCGAGCGGGAGGACGCCCACAAGAAAATCGACAAGCGACTACGCGAACTCATCAGCGAGGCCGGCTTCAAGGAACCCATCGTCGGGTTGATCGCCGACCACCGCGCCCGCTATGGCACCATCTTCCAGGTCAACCTCGCGGTGCAGCAATTGATCAAGGACAAGATGATCGACCCGTCGATCAAGTGGAAAGTTTTGATCTCGAAAAAGGGCCAGACCCTCGAGGAAGAAGTCGAAAAAATGCAGCAGCAATTGCTGCAAAACGGTGACAAATGAATGTCTTCGGACATAATCGACGACCATTCAGTCGCTAGTCCGTCGCCGATTGGTCTCCCAATGTGTCTGATTCTACGTCTTCAGACCGTACTTTTATGACGGCGTCACCTAAATATCGTATCCACGCCTCCACCTCGTACGCCCCCGACGCGGTGAATTCGAGCAAGATCGAGCCGTCCTCCCGCGTCGTGATTTCCTGCGACGAGTGCCACGTCCGCTCGGCAATGTAACGCGCCAGGCGCTTCGCAATGTGGATGCGGTAATGCTTGAGCACGCCGTCGTCCACCAGTCCAAACGCTCGCTCGCGCATCTGAGAAATTCTTGTCGAAGCCTTCCGCAGATCGTTTTCGGTGTAGCGGTCCTCAAGTTTGTGGATGCTGCGAATTCGGTCGACCGCGCACACGAAGGGCTTTTCCGCCTCGCCGGGCCGACACACGTAGACGTACAAACTGCCTCGGAATTGCACCATTTTCATGGGCCACACGTCGTATTCCTTCGCGTCGCCCCGGATGTTCGCATAAACAAAGTGCAAGGCGTGACGGGTGTAGATCGACTCGGTTAGGGTCATCACCTTCGACTCATCGGCCGGGAGCAGATAGCTTTTGAACTGCGTTTCCAAGGGCTCGAAGGCATAGTGCAATTCCCGCGCGATTTTTGCGACTCGCGGCGGCGTTTGGGCGAGAATCTTGTCCAAAACGGACTCCAAATCAGCCCCAAATGGCGAAATTTGCAGCGTTTGCATCTTTTTCAACGAAAAAATCAGTGCCGCGATTTCCCGAATATTGAATTTCGTGTCGATCCGCATATCGCCTTCGATGCGGTAGACCGTCTCGCCATCGTCGCGCTTGATGACCTCCACCCACAGACCGGCCACCTCCAACTCGGCGAGATCACGACGAATTGTGCGTGCATGAACGTGGACGCCCTCCTCGACCAGGTATTCCTGGATGTCCACCAGGCTCTTCCCGAAGCGGGAGGTGAGGTACATCATTTCCTTGAGCAAACGAATTGCTTTATCGCCGCGCATGCGCCGACCTCCCGTTTTTGGAAAAAGGCGTGACCTATCCTGTCACTACCGAGGCTCATTATAGGTGGCATAAACGGGAAGCAAAACCACGGGAGGAAGGAAAATGAGTACTCAAACCGCTTTTTTGTTCGTAGGTGGCCTGGACCGCTACCAGCCCGGAATCAACGCCGACTTGCTGCTGACGCTGCACGAAGGCGCCCGGCCCGCTTGGACGGCTAAGTCAATGATTCCGGAGCTTTACGAAACCCAGGAGTTGCCCGGAGGGCCGTTGGTGGCCGAGTCTGACGACTCCCCACACCTGGTGACAGACGCTATTTTCCGGTTCTGCCCGGAGATTTCGACCAACGCCGCCGCGTTGCTGAAGTTGCGCGATCGCCTGATGGCCGCCGCGCCGCACAAGCTGCGCAAGGATCATTGGGACCTGCCGGCGCTGGGCGAGCACGACGAAATCGCGCGGCGTGTTTTGCAGGAAGCGCGGGACTTGATCGAATCCGGCACGTTGCACGCCAAGCTCGTTTTGGTCACGCTGACCGGCGGTTTGGAAGAAGCGCTAACGATGAATCTGGCGCGCCTGAATGCGAAGCACGAAATCTGCCGCTCGGCCGGTGTATTCGAACGCGGCGCGACCGCAGTACGGCGCATTCACACGGCAGCTTAATCGTCGTACATTCCGTCGATGAGGTCGCAGTACCGTTTGTTCACGACGCGGCGCTTGACCTTCAAGGTCGGCGTCAGCTCGCCGCCTTCGACGGCGAACTCGTCGGGAACGATCCGGAAGCGCTTGATCGTTTCGAAGCGAGCGAGGCGTTGGTTGACGGCGTCGATTTCCGCTTGGAGCAGCGATCGAACCGCGTCGTGGCGGCACAATGCGGGCCAGTCGTCGGCGGTCAAATGATGCGCGGCGGCCCACGGGCGCAAGGCGTCGGCGTCCAGCGTGACTAGGGCCGTCAAGAAGTTTCGCTTATCTCCGCACACCATGGCCTGGCTGATATAGGGGCTTTGCTTCAGCGCGTTTTCGATGTTCTGCGGCGCGATGTTCTTGCCGCCGGAGGTGACGATGATGTCCTTTTTGCGGTCGGTGATTTTCAGGAAGCCTTCCTCATCCAACTCGCCGATATCGCCCGTGGCGTACCACCCCTCGGGGCTCAAAGCCGCTTTCGTTTTCTCCGCATCCCGGAAATAGCCGATAAAGACCAGGGAGCCGCGCACCAGGATTTCACCGTCTTGGGCCAACTTGATTTCCTGACCGGGAAAGGGCTTGCCGACGGTGCCGAATTTGTAGGCGCCTTCCACGTTGAAGGTGAGAGCCGCGGTGGTTTCCGTGGCTCCGTAGCCCTCCAGCGTGAGAAGGTCCGCCGCGTGGAAAAATTCGAGGACCGGCGCGGCCACCGGCGCACCCGCACAAAACACCACCCGCACCCTGCCCCCAAAAACCTTTTTGACCCGGTTGAACACGAGGGTTCGTGCGAGAAAATATTGCGCGCGTAACAAGGGCGGTGCGACCTTCTTTTCTTGGCGCAAGCGACTGATGCGACGCCCCACGCCGACGCTCCATTGGAAGATACGCCGCCGCGCTGCCCCGCCGGAGTCGGCCCGTTGGGTGATGGCCGCGTGGGCCTTTTCGTAAATTCGCGGTACGCCGTAGAAAATCGTCGGGCGCACTTCCGCCAGGTTATCGATTAGTTTTTCGACGCTTTCGGCATAGGCAGTGATAAGACCGCTCCACAGCGCCGCGTTCGAGCACACTCGCTGAAACACATGCGCCAGAGGCAGCCAGGATATGCCGGTGTCCGAATCGCGCACCTGCAGATTCTCGCTTAGCAATTGCGCTTCGGAAAGCAAATTGCCGTGCGTTAAAACGGCACCCTTGGGCGGGCCGGTCGTGCCGGAAGTGTAGACGTAGGTGGCAGGATCCTCGTTTTCGAGCGCGGCGGAAAGTTCGTCCAATGCTGCGCCCCAGGTTTGCTCGCGGGCTTCGTGCGGCGCGGTCAGATCGGCAAAACGCAGCAACGAAGCGTCGGCTTCATCGGAGTCCATCACGATCACGTGCGGAATGTTCAACGAGGCGAGCTTCTCGGCCTGTGCTTGGTTTTCCACGACGGCGGCTTTGGCTTCGCAGTGCTCGGCCACGTACTGGGCCTGGTCGGCCGGCAGAGTTTGGTAAATCCCGACGGTAATGCCGCCGAAGGACGTAACCGCGCGGTCGGCGATATCCCACTCACGCCTCGTATTGGCCATGATGCAAACTTTGTCGCCGCGTTTCAGACCCAAATCGAGAAACGCCAAGGCCAGGTGACGGATTTCAGCCTGCGCTTGCCGCCATGTCACCGAGATCCAGTGCCCGTCTTTTTTGTAGCGATAGGATTCCTCGTCCGGCCGGACGCCGCAACGAACCGCGAGCATAGACGGCAGCGAAGAAAACTTCACGAGTTCCTCCCGGCGAAAATTTTTGCTGATGCCGAAACCTAACCACGCCCCACCGCGGTTGCAGTTGACGTAATTGACATTTCCCCTCACTCTAGAATTTCAGGGAGAATGCGGTGACATGAAATTCAACGACCCCGCTTGGCAGCACGAATTTTTCACGGCCAACGCCATCCGTTTTCATGCCGTGACCGAAGGCGCCGGTCCGCTCGCGTTGTTGCTGCACGGCTTTCCGGAAAACTGGTTTTCCTGGCGATACCAACTTCGCGCCTTAGCCCGCGCCGGTTACCGCGCCGTAGCCGTCGACATGCGGGGTTTCAACGAGAGCGAGAAGCCCAACGGTGTGGCGGCCTATCACGCCGACCATTTGCGTCGCGACGTGGTGGGCATCATCAAAGCGCTGGGCGGCGAGCCGGCACACCTGATCGCTCACGACTGGGGCGGTGCGGTGGCCTGGGACGTGGCCGCGCACCATCCGGACATACTGCGTTCGCTCTCGATTCTCAACGCGCCGCATCCGCGCATTTTCATGCGTCGTCTTTTTCGTAGTCCGCGCCAGTTACGACGGTCGTGGTACATGTTTTTCTTCCAGATCCCCTGGCTGCCCGAGCGGCTGATGCGCGCGGACATCGATACGCAATTCGCGCGGGCGTTCCGCGGGTGGGCGATTCGTAAAGAGATGTTTCCCGACGAAGTAATCGCCGCCTTCGCCGAGCCCATGAAGCGACCGGGAGCGCTTACGGCCGGCCTCAATTATTACCGCGCGGCTTTTCGCAATTTCCGGTCCGGACGCAAGGCGGAAAGGTCGCCCAACATCGCCGTTCCGACGCAGGTGATCTGGGGAGAAGACGATCGCGCCTTGGGCAAGGAGTTGACGGAGGGGATGGAACACTACGTGGACGCTCCGTACGAGATTCACTTCCTCCCCGCCTGTTCGCATTGGGTGCAACAAGAATATCCCGAGGAAACGAACGCTTTGCTGATCGATTTTCTCACACGGAATACGCCAAGCGATTAGCCATTCCGGTTTCCCCTGTTTCGGCGACGACCGATTGCATCCTTTTTTCCCTCCGGAGACTAGGTTCGGCCCGCCGCGTTGTTATATTTGATGTATTAACAAGCCGTCGGGATTTGGGGAACACACCATGCATTGCATCCATTGAATTCGTCATCCTTGCGCCGCCGCCCCCGTCAGCGATCATCCGTGGTCCACGCCGGACGCGGAAAGGAGAAATTCATGAGCACGTATAAAATCGTCGAACTTGTCGGCTCTTCTGTGACTTCGT
Organism: Candidatus Lernaella stagnicola; assembly: GCA_030765525.1. Lineage (NCBI taxonomy): Bacteria > Candidatus Lernaellota > Candidatus Lernaellaia > Candidatus Lernaellales > Candidatus Lernaellaceae > Candidatus Lernaella > Candidatus Lernaella stagnicola. The sequence continues at coordinate 31,979 of JAVCCK010000015.1, read as the reverse complement.
GGGAGGAAGCGGCCCGCACCGCCGTGGAGAAGGCCGGGGAGTCGCTTCGCGATTTGCGCATCGCGGAGGTTAGCGCCATGGACATGAAGGTCGAAGAAAACAAGGTTGTCGCGTTTCGTGTCCGGGTGAAGATCTCGTTCAAATACGAAGACTGATCCGTACGTCGCCTTGTGATAATCGGCCGGGTTTGGCCGGCGCCGGTTTTTGTGTATCCTGAATTCCAGGAGTTCAGGAATGGCAAGATTCGGCACGATCGTCATAAGTATTCTCGCTCTGTTCCTTGTAGGTATGACCGCCTGCAGCGGCGGATATTCGGGATGTGGCACTTCGACCAAATGGGGTTACCAAACACTGCCGGGAGACTGGGCTTTTACCAATTCCTTCGGCTGCGCGGTTCTCGTCGACGCGAACGGCCGTCCCGTCCTCGACCCTGCCGCGGTGGAAACGCTTCCGTTCGGCCAAGCCTCGAGCGGCGCCCCGGCTAATGCGATTTTCTACCGCGATGTTCCGGACGATGCCGAACCGATTGCCGCTTGGTTGCGCGCCAACCGGCAGGCAATCGTTTGCGTGCATTTGAATCTCGCGCAGTTGGGTGAGCCGGCGATTGTGGAAGCGTTAGCCGAACTCCCCTCTCCGTCGTTGAGTATCCGGCTCGACCGGCCGCCGACCGCGAGTCTCGACTTTGCGTCGCTGAAACATTTATCGAATCTCAACTCCTTAGGTGAAAAAAGCATCTTCGTCGACACGAACTCTAGTTACGCAAACTCTCTAATAGTCTCTCTTTCCCAAAACACGAATATCACCGGGCTGAGTATCGGTGCATTGGAATTCAACAAATCCTTAATTGACGAACTCGGGTCGGGAGCCGTGCGAGCGCTCGCCGGGATGAAGTCGCTGCGCTACTTGTACGTTTCAAATCTTTTCGTGGGCGAAGAGTTTTTGCGAGTCGTGGGAAGCCTGCCCGACCTGCACAGCCTAACGTTACCGTCCTATATCCCTTTTCCGGGCGAGGGGCTGCGTCACCTCCGGACAAGCGGCTCGCTGCGTTCGCTTACGGCCACGCATCTCCATCTTGGTCGCAGCGCAACGCGGGAGATCATGAAGCTTCCCTACCTGGAACAGCTCGACCTGACAGGAAACCGTGTCGATCCCGGGATGATGCAAGATATTGCCGGTTGCCCGCTCTTACGCTGTTTGGATTTAAGTCGTACAGAGTTGACTGATGAAAGCCTGGCGCTATTGGCTCCGCAAACCGAGCTGCGCCAGTTGTTTCTTTCCGGCAATCCCGTCACGAACGCGGGCATCGCGGCACTGGCGCCGCACTTGCGGAAACTTGAAACCTTGGACATCAGTGGAACGCGAATCACGAGCGCGGTTGTGCGAGCGCTCGAGCCGATGAAAGAACTGCGGGATTTGAACCTTTCGGTATCTGACGTTGACGACGAAGCCTTGGCCTATCTCGCGGCTAATGGTTCGCGCTTGGAGTCTTTGACCGTCAATAAAACGAAAATCACGCCCGCGGGCTTGGCGGCGCTGGCGCGCTTGAAGCATCTGAAGTCAGTGTCGGTGTTCAACACCGAGATCGGCGAAGGCGACGGCGCGGTATTGAAAGAAAAAGGCGTGCAAATCCTCGGTTCGTGGAATTAGGGCGAACTGCTGGATTTGTACAAACCCACCGATTCCAATCCGCTGAAGCGCTAGCCTTCGGGGTCCTAGTGCATCCACTTAACGTGTTGAAGCCTCGGAGCCCAGAGGTGGATGGCCGAACAACGAAAAAGGGCCCGCGACCCGCTGGACGCCGGCCCTGTGGATTTTGTTCACGCCTAGCCGTGAGTGCGTTGAAACTCTTTCATGAAATCGGCCAGCACCTGGACCGAATCAAGCGACACGGCGTTGTACATGGAGACGCGGCAACCGGGCCTCATCGGCAGATTCCGCAAGCCCATCATAGCGTGGGCCTCGGCCTGGGTAATGAACGTGTTTTCCAATTCAGGCGTCGGGAGATTGAACACGGCGTTCATGACGCTGCGGTCTTCCGGCTTAATGGGGCACCGGTAGAAGCCGCCGGATTCATCGACCGTTTCGTAGAGCAGTTTCGCCTTGGCGCGGTTTCGCCGTTCCATTTCCACGAGGCCGCCCTGCTCTTCGATCCATTGCAGGGTGTAGCGCACGAAGTAAATGGCAAACGTGACGGGCGTGTTGAACATGGAGTTGTATTTGACGTGGGTGTGATAGCTCAGCAGCGTCGGTAGATCGCGCCGGCAGCGCTCGAGGATATCGTCGCGAATCATCACGATCGTGACGCCGGCGGGCCCGAGGTTTTTGTGCGCGCCGCCGTAGACGATACCGAAGCGGCTCACGTCGAAAGGACGCCACATCAGATCCGAGGACATGTCGGCGACCAGCGGTACGTCACCGGTGTCGGGGTATTGGTGATACTGGGTTCCTTGGATCGTATTGTTCGCGGTGATGTGCACGTAAGCGGCATCGGGGTCCAGATCAAGTTGCTTGGGCACATAGTTGAAATTATCCGGGGCCGAGGAAGCCGCTTCGCGCGCCCGCCCGACAGTCGTCGCCTCGCGGATGGCGCGTTGGGACCACGTGCCGGTGGTCACATAGTCGGCACTCTTATCGCCGCCGAGCAGGTTCATCGGGACCATCGCGAACTGCATACTGCCACCGCCCTGCAGCCACAACACGCTGAAGTTTTCGGGCACATCAAGTAGCCGCCGTACCCGCGCTGAGGCGTCGTCGTGGACTTCCTGATACCGCGGAGACCGGTGAGACAATTCGAACAACGACATGCCGGTTCCGTTGAACTCGGGGATGTCGGCTTTCACTCTTTCAATAACTTGCTTCGGCAGGGCGCCGGGGCCCGGAAAAAAGTTGTGAATATGGGTCATTTTCGCATTCCTTCTCACAAGTGTCGCCGCCACGAGACACGACGGCGCGCACGCAGTTGTTACCGATTTAGTTTTGGGAATCGAAATTTGAGATTACTGGAACGGCTTGGAAGTCCTGAAATGACGGAGGGTTTCGGCCGGGACCTCCGAGGGGTCCTGCTGCGTTTCGTGACGGCCTTTACGCGGCGGCGCCAAGACGGCGCGACACGGCCGCATCAGATTACCAAGGAAGTTTTTTGCCTTCATCGCCCACGTTCCTCCACGTGCACTATGTCAACGCAAAGACAATCTCCCGCAAGGCTCATATTTGCCACCTTCAAGAAGACGTATCAACCCGAAAAACGTGTTTTTCCGCAGCCGAAATAAAATAACCGACCAAGTTACGAGTAACTCGGCCGGTCTCGGGTTTTGAATCGTGTCGGTGCTAGTTTTTCACCCAGCGCGGGCGCCGGAACTCGCCATCCTCGGTGATTTGCGTCACGTCGGAGGAAATCGTAATTCGATCGTCGCCGATCTCATATTCCAGCACGTAGATGTTCGGATTGACTTCCATTTCGCTGTACACGATGCGCGAAGAAGTCGGGTCGCAATCGAAGTTCTGCACGTGCCCGTTATTGAATGAAGACGTGATTTCCACGGCGCTGTCTTCGGTGTCGACGGGTGCGACGAAGATCTGCTTATCCTCGGACTCGTGGCCGACGCTGAACACGACCATCGTGCCGTCGTTGATGAAGCAGAGGTCGCTGATCGAGGGATCCTCGAGTTCGCGTCGCCAGAGGATCTCGCCGCAATCCTCGCTGTCGTCGCCGTCCTCGATGGCAATGACGGTAACGAACTGCGCGGTATCGGGCGCTTCGTTGTCCCAACAATGCCAGCCGGCGGCGGAGAAGTCCGGGCTTTCCCATTTGGTCGTGGCGCAATCGTAAATATCGACGGCTTTTCGAAACGACGCACCGCGATATTCGCTAGGCGAGCCGGCGCTTTCGATATCCATGGTCAGCACCACGGAGGTCGTACCAGCGGGCGTGCCGATAAACATGATGCCGTTGCCGTAGGGGATGATATCGCCGATGCCGGGCCGATCGATCGACGTGAGTTGCAACACGCCGTCACCGCTGAAGGCGTCGGCGGCATATATTTGCGGGTGGGCGGTCTCTGTCGTGTCGGAAGCGAAAACCGAGAAGTGCTGATCGGCCAGGCTGATGATCGTCGCGTCCAACACGCCGTTCATGTCTTCGACAAGCGGTTCGACGGTGAGCAGGTGTTCGTACGTCGTGCCGTCAAAGATGTTGTATCGATTGCCGTAGTCGCTCGTGATGATCAGGGTGTCGGCTTCGGCGGGATCGCGGTCGTCGTCGCCGGCGTCGTTGTCGTCGTCGCCGGCGTCGTTATCGTCTCCGCAAGCGGCAAACAGTGCCACGAACGTTACGAGTAAAAGGGCCAATCCGATCATCCACCACACATCGCGTTTCCTTATCGCTGACATTCGTGCCTCCAATAGGTTGGAGTCGCGTGCCGGGTGTGTGAATCGAGAAGCTGCGCGAGGTTACGGTTGCCGTATTTTTTTCGAATTCCCGATTCGAGATCAAGCGAAGATAAACCCGCCGGTTTTGTCCCGGCGGGCCTTTGTGTCTAAAGCGTGTTTGCTAGTAAAGCAGGTGGATATTGCGCTCGGCGCACATGTCGCGCAGCACTTGCGGCCACACGGTGACGCTCACTTCGCCCAGCGCGGCCTTGCGCAGCAAGTACATGTAGGTGCGCGACTGCCCGATACCGCCGCCGACGCTCAGCGGAATCTCGCCGTTGACGATGGCCCGATGGTACGGGTACTTGAGAAAATCGAGTTGCCCGGTGATTTCCAGTTGCCGCTTCAAGGTTTCGGCGTTCACGCGCACGCCCATCGAAGACAGTTCATGGCGGCGGCGCGTAATGGGGTTCCACACCAGGATATCGCCGTTGAGGCCGTGCATGGGGTCGCCGCTTGCCGACGTCGTGGGCGTGACCCAGTCGTCGTAGTCGGCGGCGCGCATTTCGTGCGGGTAACCGTCTTTAAGCGTCCAGCCGATGCCGATGATGAAGACCGCCGGGAACTCCTGGAGAATCGCCGTTTCTCGCTGTTTGCGCGGTAATTCAGGAAAGCGGTCGAGGATTTCCTCGGCGTGCAGGAAAACCAGTTCATCGGGGATTTCCGGATATTTGTCGGTTTTCAGTTTCGGGAAGTTCTCGAACAGGAACACTTCGGCGCCCTTGAGGACCTTCCAAATCTTCCGCACCGCGTCCTTGAGATAGTCGACGTTGCGGTCATCGGCGGTGATGGTCTTTTCCCAGTCCCACTGGTCCACGTACGCGCTGTGGTCGTGGTCGAGGAAGTAATCCTTGCGCACGGCTTTCATATCGGTGCACAAACCCTCGCCCGGCTCCATGCCGAACATCTTCAGAGCGACGCGTTTCCACTTCGTGGCCGCTTGCACGACCTGGGCATGAATCGGGTTCTTCTCATGGTCGTTGGAGATATAAAACTCAATGGGGCCGCGGGAGCCGTCGCGGTCGAGGTAATCGTTGACGCCGCTATCGCGATCGACGATCAGCGGCACCTGCACCATGCGCAAGCCAAGCTCTTTGCAGAGGCCCTCCTCGATATAGCGTTTGGCGGCGAAAAGGGCGTCCTGTGTTTCCTTAACGCCAAGCAGGGGTTCATAGTCGGTCGGGAGAACGGCTTCGATTTCTTCGTAAGTTCCGATACCCGGGCCGGCCAAATCCGCTTTTTTGTCAGCCATTGGGTTCACCTCTTGAACTGTTGGAGAAGGAAATGGATTCACTAGGACGGTTGTCGCCGGCGTTGGGGGGACGATAAGTCATTTTAACGCCTCTTGATTCACTTTTGAAGTTAGTAACCGAATATGCGATGTCAAACGGCAACGAACCGGATATCACCCGGCTTTCGGTTGCTTTCCCTCGACTTTTGCAGTAATCCCTGGATGGATTCGACACCAGGCGATTCGACTCACCAACCAACCGGGACGAAGCAATGATCGACTTCACGGGAAAAGCGGCATACATCAGTGGCGGCACCAGCGGTATCGGCCTGGCCATGGCCGAAGAAATCGCCCGCCGCGGCGGCCATTGTTTTCTATTTTCGGTGGATGACCAGGCCAAGCGCGACGAGGCGCTCGCGGCGGTGGAACGCGCGCAACGCTCTACCGATCAACGGCACGCGGCGATTCATCTCGACGTCACCGACCATCTGGCCGTGGACAGGGAACTACGCGCGGCGGTGGAGGATTTCGGCACGCCGTTTTTTCTGGCCAACTGCGCGGGTATCGGCGGCGCGGTGTATTTCGAGAAGTTGTCGTACGAACGTTTCGACAAAACGATCCAAACCAGCTTGTACGGCGCGCGAAACACCTGCGCGGTGCTGCTGCCCGCCATGAAGGAACACGGCGGTTTCGTGGTGAACGTTTCCTCGATGAGCGGGTTGGTGGGTTTGATCGGCTACGCGGCGTACAGCGCCGCCAAGTTCGGCATGGTCGGCATGTCCGACGCTTTGCGCAGCGAATACAAGCGCTACGGCATCCACGTCGCTTCGCTGTGTCCGCCCCAAGTCGATACGCCGCTTTGGCGCGAAGCGAACCTGACCAAGCCACCCGAAGTGGTGGCCGTCAACAGCAACTCCGGGCTGATGCAGGCCCACGAAATCGCCACGGCGATGATCCGCGGCTTGGAACGCCGCGAAGCTGTGATCGTTCCGGGGACACGGGCCAAATTCATCCACCTGATGCAGCGATTCCTGCCCGGTATTCGCGAGCGCATGACCGACCGTATGATCCGCAAGGCGCAGTCCGAGACGCCCAAAAGCTGATTTCTAGACCGCACATGACGAATCCCACGGAATCAGCCGTTCTTGCGCCGACGATGGCTTTCTGTTAAGGCTTCGTTAGGTCTTAATGAATGCTTGCCCGCGGCAAGAGGAGCCTATGCCATGCGTTTTCGAATTTTCTTTGTTGCCATGCTGTTTGCCTTGTTGCTTACGACTTTCCTTGCCGTTGGTTGCGCGTCGGACGATGACGACGACGATGACAACAACGACGATGCAACATCGGCCGACGACGATGATGACGACGATAACGACGACGACGTCGCGCCGTCCGGGCGGATTCCCACCACGCTGGACATGAACTACGTCCCGCTCCGCCAAGACGACCAGTGGGTTATGGCCGTCGGCCCCGGCGACGCGCGCATCACGCGGAACGATTTGGACGTGCCGCGTCCGACGCCGTACGGCAGCGGTCGGGAGCGCTTGTCGTTGGCGTATTTCATGACGATGAGCGATTTGCATGTCGCGGACGAAGAAGCGCCGACGCGTTTGGATTTCTTCGACTCGCGCGAAGTTCTATTTGGCGCCTTCACCGACGCGGCACGCCCGCAGTACGACTTGTCGCAGCAAGTGCTGATGACCATGACGCGCACCGCAAACCAAATTCAACGAGACTACGAGCGTGATTTCGATTTCGCGCTCTTTTTGGGCGACAGCAGCGACAGCTCCCAACTCAACGAGTTGGAGATGGTCGTGGATGTTCTCGACGGCGGCGGCATTCGAACCGAGAGCGGCTGGTGCCGTCCGGATTCCGGCGACCTGAATCTCGACCCGGGCAGCGGCCGTAATCTCGGCGAACGCAATTTTGGCGTGCAGGAGACAGGCCCCACCGGGAATTCCATTAATAGATACGAGCGCGAAGGCCTACCCAATTCCAACGCCGACTTCCCGTGCGCGGGATTGCTCCGCAGTTCAGGCGATCCGTTGCCGTGGTTTGCCTGCGTGGGCAATCACGATGTGATCAACATGGGCCTTCTGGATCCATTGACCCCGCTCACGTTCTACAAGCCGAATAACTACGAAGAGACACTTTCGCCCTTCGGCTACATATCGGGCCTCGCCTCGATGGTCGAGTACTGGAAGGAAAACCCAGACCAAGAGATTCGCATCGCGTACGGTATTCTCGGGCTTGATATCGACTGGCGCGTTGTGTTCGAAGTTTTCGACTTCCTCGGGCTGCTGGGCGATTACGAAACCGACATCGTCGACGATTTCGACCCGATGGTGTTGCTCCATGACACGCCGGCCGATCCTTCGGATGACGGCGTCGACATCACCGCCGATTTGAACCGCGCATATATGGACACGGCCGGCGTTATGCATCTGCTCAACGAGTCCGGACACGGCTTCGTGGACCGCAACGAGGACGGCGTTGTCACGCCCGACGACGGCGCGTTCTACCGCCTCGATGTGGGCGAGTTGCAGGGCAGCAACATTCCGCTGCGCATTCTGGCGATCGACAGCGCCGAACAACTGCTGTTCCCTGAGGGCGGTTTGACGGGGCCGCAACTGGGTTGGCTGCAACGCGAAATCAAGGACGCCGAAATCAACGACGCGCTGGTCATTGTGGCTTCGCACCACCATGAAGCCGCGATCGTCGCGGGCGGCTCGGAGCTTGAAGAGATACTGCACAGTTCGCCGAACGTTATCGCCCACTTGGTCGGACACGGCCACTATAACGAAATCGTGCCTCATCCCACTGCCGACAAAAATCCGTACCTCGGCTATTGGGAAATCCAAGTGCCGTCCGATATCGACTTCCCTCAGCAGGCCCGAATCGTCGAGATCGTCGACAATCGCGACGGCAGCGGTTCGATCTTCCTGACAAATTTCGACCACTTTAGTTTGGACGGCGACGATGCCGATACCCTGGCCGACTTCAGCCGCGAACTGGCCTTCAGCGAAGCCCTCGCCGACGGATACGACGGCGTCGGCCCCTTCGCGCGCTGTGGCACGCGTAGCGACCGCAACGTGGAATTGATCTTCCCCATCCCCACGGCCGTCGTGCAGGAACTGGCCGCGATCGAGGCGGACGGATCGATCACTTCGGTTGACTCCTTGGGACACGGCGCCGAATTGCCCTTCGTCGATTACCCGGTCACCAACGAGGGTCTCGACGACAACGGCTTTGCGCCGCGCGTCGGCGTGTCGAACTTCACGTCGCTGTGGACTCATATGGTCAATTGGGCGGAGCGGAATGATCCCGCCGGGCTCGGGCAAGAGTTGGATGAGTTGCGTCCGTTGTCTCCGGAAGAGCGCGCCCGTTTGCGCACGCTGGGATACTTGCAGTAGCCGGAGGGTTCGCTCTTAGTTCCGCACGCAGCGGAAGCCGACGTAGGGAAACGCGGTGCGGGGTTCCTGCAGGAAGCGGTCGGACACCGTCATGCGGGTGTCCGTATCGTAAATCCAACTGCCGCCGCGCAGCACGCGCGCCCAGCCATCGGTAGGTCCCGGCGGATCGTTGAGCGGCGTGTTGTCGTAATACTCGGTGCTGTACCAATCGTTGACCCACTCCCACACGTTGCCCATCACGTCGTATAGGCCCCACGGATTTTCGCCTTTGAGGCCGACGGTATGCGTTTGGTCGCCGGCGTTTTCCCAGAACCACGCGAAGTCGGCCAGACAATCCCATTGGTCGCCGCACACGTAATGGTTGTCGGTGCCGGCACGGGCGGCGTATTCCCATTCCGCTTCGCTGGGCAACCGGCCGCCGCAACTACGGCAAAAATTGCGGGCGTCGCGCCACGTCACCTGTTCGACAGGACAATCCGGGCAGTCGTCGTAACCGTTGGCGGCGGTGAACATGCTGGGATTCTCGCCCGTCACTTCCTCGTACTGCGCCTGGGTAATTTCGTGCGCGGTGATCTGAAACCCGGAGATGTTGACGGTGTGGCGCGGGCATTCATCCGGGTTGCACTCGGCGTCACCCGCCGTGCAGCCCATTTCATACGTGCCGGCGGGAATCGCGATCCAGGTTAGGTCGGGGTCGAAGGTGTCGTCATCGTTATCGTCATCGTCGTCATTGTCGTCGTCATTGTTATCGTCGTCGTCGTCGTCGTCATCTCCGGCGCTGTCGTCGTCGTCATCGACCGGCGGCGGCGTGGGGGTTTCGTCTTCGTCATCGTCGCTTGGAGCGGGTGCGTCGCCTCGTTCGTCGAGGTTTCCGCCGTCGCCTCCGTCGCTGCACGCACCGAAAAATGTTGAGGCCATTACGGCCAATCCGAGGACGGCGAGACACATCATGGAAAGCTGAAAAGTTTTCACGGCGACACCTTTGCTCAAAGGGAAAAGCCTTACGGCATCATAGAAACGCAGCGTCCAAATGGCAAGATTCCCGAAATCGCGCCTCTTACCGCCCAATGATGGATGATATTGGCTACTTCAATAACGATACGTTTATTGAGGTTAATTTACTTTTTATTTTTAATAGTTATTGACATACTTTTTAACCTGTGCTTTTCTTCCATTGTTGGGGGGGGGGTTCAACTATTTCATAACATCACCAACAGCACTTTTTTATGGACGAACTCAGCAAAAAGGAGGGCAAAATGCAAGAAACCGACCTGCAACAATTCATTTTCCGACTCATCATGGACAAGAATTTTCGGGCCGAGGTGAAGAAGAGCCCCGAGAGAGCATGTGTCGACAAGGGGATTCGCCTCAACGAGAAACAACTGGCGAACGTCCGCGCAATGAATATGGACGAGATCGGCAAGATCTCGATCAACGACGTCCACTCCAAACTGATTGAGCGGTTGGCGGCATCGCTGGAGACCGAACGAATCGTCATCTCATAAAACGATTCTGCATTAGTTGCCGGGACGACGCGGCCTTACGAGCGTCGTCCCGCCTTTTTGCCCGGCCACGTACGGCCGGCGCCGGTGGAGGCCATGGACGAACGTTTACGAAGCCGCGCCCGCGAATTGCTGCGCCGCAACAAACATGATTCCCGCCGCAGTTCCTCGGTGGGGATTCAAATCACGACCCGCTGCAACGTGAAATGCCGTCACTGCATCGGACCGTTTTTTTCGTCCGACCTTCCGCCGCTGACCCCGCGCCGCTTGCGGGACTGGCTGGAGCGGATTCGCGCGGAAAGTTCCGCCAACCAAGTTTGCTTCACAGGCGGCGAACCGTTTTTGGTTCCCGACGCGCTGGCCGCAGCCGCTGGGCACGCCACGAAACTCGGCTTCTATACGGTCGTGGTGAGCAACGGTTCCTGGGCCCGCAGCCCGCGGATCGCCATGGACCGCTTGTCGCCGCTCGCCGCCGCCGGTCTCAAGCACGTATCGCTGAGTTTCGACTCCTACCATCGCGAGTACGTCCCGACCGCGTTCATTCGCCACGCTTTCGACGCCTGCTCGCGCCTTGGCATCGAGACGGGCTTCAATTTGCTTCAAGATGATTTCGCCGATGACTCGCAAGTGGAGGACTTCCTGCTTGAGACGTTCGGGCAGCGCGTCGCGGATATCGCCACAGTCAGCATCGCTTCGGTGATTCGCCACGGACGCGCCGTCAACCTACCTCCCCTGGCCGGGGATCAGGACATCAAAGAGCACGGCACGTGCGGCGCCATGGGGATTCTCGTCCAGCAGAGCGGCCACGTTTCCGCCTGTTGCGGTCCGCCGCAATCGCCGCAAAGCGCCCTGACCGTGGGGCACATGGACACCGACGCTTTCGGCGATATCTACGGCCGCGCCCTCACCGCCCCTTTTCCGCTGCTGATTCAATCCGAGGGGATTCGTTTCGTGCAGCGGCTGGCCGGGCTGCCGTCGACCGAGCCTTTGTACGCCGCGCAGCGCTGCATGGCCTGCATGCGGCTGGCCAATGACGAACGCGTCCAAGAGGCGGTCAACGAAGGCTTCACGTCGTTGGATCGACGAATCAACCTCGCCGCGCAGATTCTGCTGGGCACCGGCGATGAATTGCCCCTGACGTTGTTGCTCGATGAAAAAAACCGCTTGCAGGAAGAGATGGCCGGATGAAAGTAACACTGCTGGCCATCCACCAGTTGTCGATCAAGTCATACGTACCGTTGCTGGACTGCCTCGGCGTCCTGGCCTTGGCGGCCGCCGTGCGTGAACGCGCCGACGGCGTAGAGTGCGACGTTCTCGACCTCGTCGAATACGGCGACATGTACCAGCGCGACTACCAGGACGACCTGGAGGCCATCGTCGATCGCGTCGTGCAGGAAAACACCGACGTGCTGGGGCTTTCGACGATGTCGAACAACTTGATCCTCGCGCTGGATATCTGCCGCCGCATCAAGGAGCGCGGGTTGAGTATCCACACGATGATCGGCGGCCCGGGCGTTTCGTTTTGCGCCCCGGCGGTCGTGGAGATCTTCGAGCAGGTTGACGCGGTGATTCGCGGCGAGGCCGATTTTGTTTTTCCGGAGTACCTCAGCGATTTAAAGCGCGGGCGGTGCGATATCCGTGTTCCGGGCCTGGTCGAGAAGCGCGGGCGGGTCACGATCGACACGGGTTGGCCGGATCCGATCGCCGATCTCGATGAACTGCCGATACCGCTTTACGATCCGCGATTCAATCATTGCTCGCCGGAAAACGAAATCGAGAAGCACACGAGTGTCTCGTTGGAAGCCGGGCGCGGGTGCCCCTTCCGGTGCGTGTTTTGCTCGACCTCGCATTACTTCCAGCGGCGGTTTCGCGTCAAATCGGTGCCGCGCATTCTGGAAGAGGTCCAGGTCATCCAAGACACCTACGGCAGCGAGAAAACCATCGTCTTCAATCACGACCTGCTCACGCTCAAGCAAGACTACATGGCGGATTTGTGCGCCGCGCTAAAGGCGCATACGCCCGCCGTCCATTGGGGATGCAGCGCGCGATTGGATTGCCTGGATGAAAGCCTGCTCGAACGCATGCGTGAATCGGGGTGCGAGCGCATTTTCATCGGCGTGGAAACGGCGACACCGAAAATGCAGACCGCGATCCGCAAAAACCTCGACCTCGAACGACTCACCCCGATGGTCGAGACCCTGCGACGCTTGGACTTCGGCTGCACGTTGTCGTTTATCGCCGGGTTTCCCAGTGAATCGAGCGATGACCTGCAGGCCCTCCTGGCAACCGTATTTCGCGAGAAAATCCTTGATTGGGAAAAGGTGCGGATACAGATTCACGCCCTGGCCCCGGAGCCGGGCAGCGACTTGCTCACGCAGACACCGGTGCGGGAACTCGCCTACGACGCCCAAGGCAGCCCCGGCACCTCGGATTTGCCGTTCGACTGGCGTGCCTTGCGCACGGTGATCCGCCGGCATCCCGCGATTTTTCCAACCTACTTTCACTTCCGGAATCCGCACGTCACGCGTGAAACGGTCCTGAAGATGTGCCTGCTGGCGAGCTTCATCGAACTCAAGATGACCTACAGCCTCCAACTGGCCTATAAACACCTGGGGGAACGCCTGCCCGTCGCGCTCTTCCAGGCCCTGGACCACATCGACTGCCCGGAACCCGATTACATCGACAACGGGCAGTTTCTTACGCTGATGGCCCAGGTGCATGAGATCGTGGCGGGACTCGAAAACGACATGCCGGACTACGCCAAACAGTTGGAGGCCATCGCCCGGTACGAAATGGCCGTGGGCCGCATCATGCAAAACCCCGAGCAGGCCCCGGAACTCCTTGAAGTCGAGTTCGAGCCCAACGAATTGATCGAACAACTGACCGAAAAGAAATCCGACCCCCTGACGCAACGACGCCGCCACCTGATGGTCTTTTGGGACGAAACGAAGAAGAAACCCCAGTACGTCTGCCTACCGCCGCAACTGGCCGCCCTCGCCGAAGCTTCCTGATTCCAGCCGCGGGATCTTCGAACTCACTTTTTCTTGCAAAGCAGTCATATGACTGCTATAGTATGGGGTGGAAGTCCGGAAGGAGCAGACGATGGCACACACGCCCCCTGGAAAAACCCGCGAAAAAGTTTTCCGCTTTGTGCGGGAGCGAATCTTAAATAGCCGCCCGCCCAGCGTGCGCGAAGTGCAAGAAGCGTTGGGGTTTGCGGCCTATGAATCGGCGCGCCGGCATTTGGAGAACCTCGTGGCCGAAGGGCGGCTGGCGAAGGAACCGGGGCAGTCGCGGCCGTACCGCCTGCCGGGCGACGACCGGCGCGAGGCGACGTTCCTGATCCCCCTGCTCGGGCAGGTGCAAGCCGGGGACTGGACCGCCGCCATCGAGCAGCCGGAGGGGTATCTGCCGCTGTCCTCCCGTGCGCCGCAAGACAGCCTCTTCGCCCTGCGGGTGCGGGGCGAAAGTATGAAAAACGCCGGCATCCTCGAAGGGGATATCGCGGTGGTGCGCCGCCAGCCCACGGCCGAGTCGGGCGAAATCGTGGTAGCGCTCGTGGCCGAGGACGCCACGGTCAAACGCCTGCGCCTACGACGGGGCCGCGTGGAACTGCATCCGGAAAACGAAGCGTTCCCCGTTATCGTGCCGAATCCGGAAGAACTGGCGATTTTGGGCAAGGTCATCGAGGTCCGCCGCTACCTGGAAGACGAGCCCTTGGTGGAGGTGAGCGCATGAGTCAAACCGCTCGCGATCTGCGCCGCCGTTTCGCCCGGCACCTGATTGCGGTGCCTTCCCTGCGCGAGCACGCCCGGCCCGCGGTGCAAACGCCCTTCAGCATCGCCGAGTTCACCGGGCGGCTGACGGAAATTTCCGGTCACGCCGACGGCGCCATGCTGACCTTCGCCTTCGCCCTGGTGCGCGAGGCGCAAAGCGCCGGCGAGGCGGTCGCGTGGCTGACTTTCCCCCACCGTCCTTTTTATCCACCCGACGCAGCCCGCAACGGCATCGACCTGCAATCGCTGGTCGTCGTGTTTTGTCCCGATCCCCGCTCGCTGACCGCCACTGCCGACCGGCTGGCCCGTTCCGGCGCATTCGGCTTGATCGCACTGGACCTCGGCGAGAACGCGAAGGTGCCGATGGCCGCCCTCTCCCGCCTGGCCGGGCTGGCCAAGAAGCACGACGCGGTGCTGCTGTGCCTCACCGACAAAACGGCATCCATGCCCTCGCTGGGCTCGTTGGTGACGGTGCACGTTCGGGCCGAAATCGCGTCTGCCCCCGACGGGCGTTTCCTCTGCCGCCTGCAGGCCGTCAAAGACAAGCGCCGCGGCCCCGGGTGGCGGCATGAGATCACTTGTGATGGACCGCCTGGCTTGTGTTAATTTGCCCGAACTGCCCCTCCAGCTTCTGTTGCGCGAGCATCCGGAATGGCGTGGGTTGCCCGCCGCCGTGGTGGCGCACGACCGCCCGCAGGGCGTGATCCGCTTTGTCAGCCGCGAGGCGCGGGCGCGCGGCATTCTGCCGGGTATGAGTTTCGCCCAAGGCCTGTCGCTGACGGTGGATTTGCGGGCGGCCGTGATGCCCGCGGAAAACGTGCGGGAGGGCGTCACGGATATCGCCCGACGCTTGCGCCGCTTCTCGCCGCTGGTGGAGGCTTCCGGCGACGACCCCGGTCTTTTTTGGTTGGACGCCGCTGGCTTGAACCCGTTGTATCGCTCGGCCTCGCAGTGGGGCCGCCTGCTGGCCGAGGCGGTCGCCGACGCCGGTTTCACGGCCACGGTGGTGATCGGCTACCGGCGCTTCGCCGCCTATGCGGTGGCCAAGGCCGCCGACGAGATGCTGGTGTTCAGGTCTGCCGCCGAAGAAGACGAAGCCATGCGCCGCGTGCCGCTGGATCGTCTGGCGTTGAGCCCCAAGCTGCGCGACACCCTGGCCCGGCTGGGCGTGCAAACGGTCGGCGATTTCGTGCGGCTGCCCGCGGCCGGGTTGCGCCGCCGTTTCGGTGGGGAAGCCAAGGAACTGCACGAACTGGCCACGGACGAAAGCTACGCGCCGCTCCGCGCCGAAACGCCCCGCGAGCCGGTGCGGCGTCTCGTGCAGTTCGAGCCGCCCGACGAGAACGCCATGCGCCTGCTGTTTGTCATCAAGCGGCACTTGCATCCGCTGCTGAACGAATTGGCCCGCCGCGGCCGGGCACTGGCGGAACTGGAGTTGCAATTCACCCTGGAGGACCGAGAGCCGCGCACCGACGTGATCCGCCCCGCCGAACCGACCTTGCGCGAAGCGTTGATCGCGGACCTCATCCGTCTGCGACTGGAGGGCGATCCCCTGGCCGCGCCGGTGAGCGATATTTTGCTGCTCGGGCGCGACGCCGTGGCCGATGAGAAACAACTGCGGATGTTTTTCGACGCCCCCAAGCGCGACCTAGACGCCGGCAACCGCGCCCTGGCCCGCGTGCGGGCCGCGTTGGGCGAGAAGGCGGTGGCGCGCGCCCGGTTGAACGCGGGGCATTTGCCTGAGGCGTGCTTTTCCTGGGAGCCGCTGGAGAAGCTGGAACAGCCGCGGGTCGACGAGGACGCCCCGTTCACCCTGATGCGCCGCATCCTGCAAAAGCCGGTATTGCTGCCGCCGCGCGGTCGCTGGGAGCCCGACGGTTGGGTGCTCAAGGACGCGGGCATGGGGCCGGTGGTGAACATGTGGGGGCCGTATGTTGTCTCGGGCGGCTGGTGGCGTCGCGAGGTTCATCGCCGCTATTACTTCGTGGAAACCCATCGGGGCGACCGCCTGTGGATTTACTACGACGCGAGTCGCCGCCGCTGGTACTGGCAGGGAATCGTGGAATGAGTTACGCGGCCCTGTGGTGCAAGAGCAATTACTCGTTTCTGGAAGGCGCCAGCCACCCGGAGGAGTTGGTCGAAGAGGCGTTGCGACTGGGGCTGAAAGCACTGGCGATCACCGACCGCGACGGCGTGTACGGCATCGTGCGGGCGCACGTGCGGGCGCGCGAACTGGGCATGCGGATCATCATCGGCGCCCAGGTAAGCCTCGAAGACGGCACGATGATCGTATTGCTGGCCGAAAATCGCGCGGGCTACGCCAACCTGTGCCGCCTGCTGACCAAGGGCCGCCTGCGGCATGCGAAGGGCGAGAGTTCGGTCACATGGCGCGAGGTCGCCGCGCACGCCGAAGGGCTGCTGGCGTTGTGGGGCGGCGAGCCGAGCCTGTTGACGGGCGAGGAGGACCCGACCGCCGTCGCCGTTTTGCTGCGCGAAGCGTTTGCCGACCGCTTGTACGCCCTGCACGCCCGTCACCTCTTGGCGGCGGGAAAACAGCGCGAAGCGTTGCTCAAGAGTCGTGCCGAACGTTTCGGAATGCCGCTGGTCGCCGCGCCCGAGGTGCTCTACCACATCACCTCGCGCCGGCCGCTGCAGGACGTGCTCACGTGCATCCGCCACGGCGTGACGCTGCACACCGTCGGCGACCTCACCCGCCCCAACGCCGAGTTCGCCCTGCGTTCGCCCTACATGTTCAACAAGCTCTACGAAGACGACCCCGACGCGGTGCGCCGCACGGAGCAGATCGCCGATCGCTGTACGTTCTCGCTCGACGAGATCCGTTACCGCTATCCCTCCGAGCGCCTGCCTTCCGGCCTGACCTCGACCCAGTGGCTGCGCCAGGTCACCTTCGAGGGCGCGCGCGAGCGCTACGGCTCCGCAACCCCGAAGAACGTCGTGCGTCAACTCGACAAGGAACTGCAGGTCATCGACGAGCTCGATTACGGCGGTTACTTCCTGACGATGTGGGAACTGGTGCGCTTCTGCCGCGAGCACGGCATCCTGTGCCAGGGGCGCGGGTCGGCCGCCAACTCGGCGGTGTGTTTTTGCCTGGGCATCACGGCGATCGACCCGGTGCGGATGAACCTGCTGTTCGAGCGTTTCATCTCCAAGGAGCGGGCCGAGCCGCCGGACATCGACCTGGACATCATGCACGAGCGCCGCGAGGAAGTGATCCAACACATGTACGAAAGGTACGGCCGCGACCACGCCGCCATGGTCGCCAACGTGATCCGCTACCGGGGGCGTTCGGCGGTGCGCGACGTGGGCAAGGCGCTGGGCCTGCCGGAGACCTCGCTGGATCGCCTGGCCAAACTGCAGCACCATTTCGGCGGCGTCGATCCCGAAACCTTTGCCCAGGCCGGCTTCGACATGAACGTGGTCGATCACCAGCACCTGCTGCAACTGACTGACGAAATCCAGAACTTCCCGCGGCACCTTTCGATTCATCCGGGCGGTTTTCTGCTGGGCCACCAGCCGGTGCCCACGTTGGTGCCCATCGAAAACGCCACGATGGAGGGGCGCACCGTCATCCAGTGGGACAAGGAGGACATCGAGGATCTGGGCCTGTTCAAGGTCGACCTGCTCGGCTTGGGCGCGCTGACGCATGTGGACAAGTGCCTGAAGATGCTGCACCGGCATCGGGGCGTGTCGCTGTCGCTGGCGACGATTCCGCCCGACGATCCGCACACCTTCGCCATGCTGCAAAGGGCCGACACGCTGGGCGTGTTTCAGATCGAAAGCCGCGCGCAGATGTCGATGCTGCCGCGCCTGCGGCCGCGCAACTTCTACGACATCGTCATTCAGATCAGCATCATCCGCCCGGGGCCGATCACCGGCGGCATGGTGCACCCCTACTTGCGGCGGCGGCGGGGTGAGGAGCCGGTCGATTATCCGCATGAGTCGCTGCGGCCGGTGTTGGAAAAGACGCTGGGGATTCCGCTTTTCCAGGAGCAGGTGATGAAGCTGGCGGTCGTCGCCGCCGACTACACGCCGGGCGAGGCCGACCAACTGCGCCGCGACATGGCGGCCTGGCGGCGTTCGGGTCGCATCAACCGTCACCGCGAGCGGCTGATTTCGCGCATGATCGCCAAGGGCATCGCGCGTGAATTCGCCGAACGGGTTTTCGAGCAGATCCAGGGCTTCGGCGAGTACGGCTTTCCCGAAAGCCATGCGGCGAGTTTTGCGATCATCAGCTACGCCACCGCCTGGCTGAAGTGCCATTACCCCGCCGAGTTCTACGGCAGCCTGCTCAACGCCCAGCCGATGGGCTTTTACATGCCCGCAACGATCATCGATGCCGCCAAACGCGCGGGTGTCGAGATGCGGCCGGTCGATATCCTGCAAAGCCGGTGGGATTGCACCCTCGAACCGGCGGCGCCGCGCGAGGGCAAGCAGCGTTTCGCCGTGCGCATCGGTTTGCGCTACGTCAAAGGCCTGGGCGCGGGACATTGGGAGAAAATCGACACGGCCCGTCGCGCCAAACCTTTCGCGTCGGTGAAGGATTTCGCCCAGCGCACGGGTCTGAACGAGAAGCATGTCGGCGATCTGGCCCAGGCCGGCGCGTTCGTCGCGTTCGGGGAAGACCGGCGGCAGGCCCTATGGGACGGGCTGGATGTGGCCCGCACGCCGCCGACGCCGCTGCCGACTCTCTCGGCGGAGTCGCCACAACGCTTTGCGCGCCTGAGCGAGTTGGAAGTCGTCGACTGGGATTATCGCCTCACCGGGCACAGCACGCGGCGTCATCCGCTGGCGCTGGTGCGCGACTCGCTGACGCACCTGAAGCTGCCGACCGCGCGGGAACTCAACGCGCGCCCGCACGACACGCCGGCGCGCTTCGCCGGGTTCATCATCTGCCGCCAGCGCCCCTCGACGGCCAAGGGCACGACGTTTTTGACCATGGAAGACGAGACCGGATTCGTGAACGTGATTGTCTGGCCCAAGGTTTTCGAGCGCTATTCTCTGCTGCTGAAAACACGCACCTTCCTGGGCGTCGCGGGTCGCCTGCAGTCGGAGGAAGGCGTGGTGCACCTGGTGGCCCAGGCGGTGTTCGTACCCCACCTCCGCGTTGACGAGCCCGGCGTCCGCAGCCGCGATTTTCACTGAGCGCCGCTCGGCACACGAGGCGCGCTGAGTCCCGCCGCCGGCTCGCGGTAAAAAAAAGGGCGCCGATCGGCGCCCGGTTGGTCAGTTTGTTAACAGGGGATCAGCAGCCGCAGCCACCGTCATCGTCGTCGTCATCGTCATCATCGGCGTCGGCGTCGTCATTGCCGGCGGCATCGTCGTCACCGGCGGTGTCGTCATCGGCGGCCGTATCGTCGTCGATTGCGTCGTCGTCACTCACATCGTCATCGGTGGAGCCGGGAATCGTGACCGCAATCGGGTCGAATTCCACGTCGTTATTGTTCGTGCCCTTGAAGGTCAGCAGGTATTCGTAGGACGCGCCGGGTTCCACGTTTTCATCCACGAACAGGTAGTCGCCCTTGTCGGTTTGGATGAGGCCGTCATGCAGGGGTTCGAAATTGCCGCTGCCCTCGTCGGCGCGCAGCAGTTTGTATCCCTTGGCGTTGGTTTCCACGAGCGTCGCCCATTCCACAGTCACGGCGTCTTCGGTGGCCTCGGCGGTCAACTTCCAAGGATCAGTCGCCAAGATGAGGCTCGGTTCGCGGGTGTAGTTGAGCATGATGCGCAGCGCGTTCCAGCCGCGCGGGAGTTCGGTTTCCATGATGCTCGGCGGCGGATAGAAGCCGGTGATGTCGTACTGGCTCGGCGCCATTTCCCACGTGAATGACACGATGCCCAGTTCGCCGTAGGACCAATCGGTGGTGTCGCCGGTGGTCCGATACAGGCTGGACGCCTGGCCCGGCGAGTATTTGAGGATGCTCGCCATGTATTCGGCCATCGTCTTGTGCGTCAGGAAGTCGATTTGGTCGTCGATGTGTTGGCTCTGGTTTCCCCACGGATACAGCACGAGCTTCGCGTGGGTGTGCAGCGTCAGCAAAGTGCGAACGTTCTCGTGAGCGCGGGTGAAATCCCGCAAGGCGCGGCTTTCCGGCTCGGAAAAGGCTTCGGCGCCTCGGTAGGTGTCGGCGCACGGCGACGCGGAAGAGCCCACTCCACCCCAGAGGTAACCGTAGTTGCGATTCAGGTCAACGCCCCGGCACGACGAACCTTCGTTGACGCGGCGGTTCTTCCGCCACATGCGAAAATTGCCGGTGGCATGGTCGTATTCGCCGCCGTCCGGATTAAGTGTCGGTATGACAAAAATCTCGCGATTCTCAACGTAGTACGTGATCTCTTCGTCTACGCCGTAGCCCTCCACAAGCTGTTGGGCGGCGTAGAGCGCCATCTCGGGAGTCAGGATTTCCCGCGCGTGGTGCAGGGCCACAACGATAATCGCCGATTCATCCAGTTCGTCTTGCAGCGGATTGTCGCTGATCTTGAGACACCAAAGATCCTGACCTCCGATGCTCTGGCCGATGGTGTAAAGGTCGGTGATTTCCGGATACGTGGCCGCCATTTCCTGGACGGCCTCCACCTGCTCCTGGTAGTCGTGATACGGGCCGTAGTTGGGCGGCATCGTATCTTTGCTTTCCAAGGGCTCGACGATAATGCCGAGGCGTTCGATTTGCGGGATTTGCTTTTTCGGCACCCAGGCGGCGACCCACCCGGCCTCGAGGTTCACGTAATCGATGGCAAAGCCCATGTCGGCGACGATGTCGCGTTCGGTCACGTCACGGGTGTTGATGCGCACGAATTCACGTTCCGCGAAGAAGTCCTGGGCAGTCGCAACCGTCGTCCCGAGCAAAAGCAGCGAGAGGGTAAGCAATACAATAGCGCGTTTCACGGTAGCACTCCTTTGTTAAACAGCAGTCGGCCGCCGATTCCTAGCGAAAGGGCAGCCGACCCGAAAGCATCCAAAATTTCTCACAAAGAGCCCGTACATGCAAGCCGCCGGTCATCACCGGTGCACCTCATATGGCGGGCCGTATTAAGAACAGCCGCCGCTGTCGTTATCGTCATCATCGTCACCGGCAGTGGTGTCGTCATCGTCGGCGGTGTCATCGTCATCGTTATTGTCGTCGTCGTTATCATCATCGTCGTCGTCGTCATCGTCGTCATCACCGGCGGTATCGTCATCGCCGGCGGTGTCATCGTCGGTGGTCGTATCGTCGTCGGTTGTCGTGTCGTCATCGCCAACAGTGTCATTGTCATCGTTATTGTCGTCGTTATTGTCGTCGTCGTCATCGTCGCCGAAAGGCGGCGTGGTAACCATCAAGGGTCCGAAATCCAGATCGTTGGCGCCCAGCCCCTCGAAGTGAACGACGTAGTAGTAATCGGTTTCCGGTTCGATCGCGTCGTCGAGATACGAGTATTGCTCTTGGTTCGGCGTAATGAAGGTCGGCGTGATCGCGTCGAAGGGTCCGGTCTCGGACAATCCGCGCAGCACCTTCCAGCCGCGGGGTTGGTTCTCGCGCACGCTGGCCCATTCGAGCAGCACGGTGTCTTCGTCCACCGTGGCGCGCAGGCGCCAGAGGTCGGTGGCCATGACTTTCGGCGGGTCTGCGGTGAAGCCCAGCAAGATTTTGAAGGCTTCGAAATTGTCGACATTCGCCGGTTCGATGAAGCTCTCCGGCGGATAGAAATCATACCAGCCATAGGAGCCGGGCGAGAGCTCGAAGGTGAAGCTGATGATGCCCAGATCGCCGTAGGCCCAGTCAGTAGTGTCGCCGTTGGTGGGATACAACTGGGCGGCTTGTTGGGGCGTATAGCCGTTTTCGGCCGCCATCAATTGCGCCAGCTTCACGTGCGCCTGTTGATCGATTTCGTTGCCGATCGGCGAGTACGTGTAGCCCCAGGGGTAGAGAATCAACTCGCTATAAGTGTGCAGGGTGATCAGCGTGTTGATGTTCGCGTGGGCCTGTACGAAATCGCGGAAAGCCTGTGTTTCGGGTTCCGAGAACGCCGCCGCGCCCCGGTAGGTATCGTCACAGGGGTACGGCGAAGCGCCACTGCCGCCCCATTCGTAGCCATAGTTCCGATTTAGGTCGACGCCCCGGCACTCCGAGCCCTCGTTGACGCGACGATTCTTGCGCCAGTAGTGGAAATCGTCGTCCCGCTGATCCCATTCCGTGCCGTCCGGATTCACGTTCGGGCAAAGGAATATTTCGCGGTTGTCGATCCAGAAGGTCAACTGCTCGTCCACGCCGTAGCCTTCGACAAGCTGCTGCGCCGCATACAGCAGCGGCTCACCCGAAAGAATCTCCCGCGCGTGATGATTCGCCACGATCACCATTGCCGCCTCATCCATTTCGTCGACCAGCGGGTTATCGCTGATCTTCAGGCACCACAGGAAGCGCTCTTCCAAGGACGAGCCGATGGTGTAGAAATCGGTGATTTCGGGCGCGCCGTTGGCCAGTTGCTGCAGGAAATCAATCTGCTCGGCGTAGTCGTGGTAATCCTCGTAACCCGAAGGCATGGCCTCGGCGAGTTCGAGGCGGTCAAACGCGAAGCCCATTTCTGTCAGGCGCGCGATTTTTTTCTGCGGCAACCAAGCGCGAACCCAGCCGGCCTCGAGGTCGACGGTGTCAATTGCCACGCCCAACTGCGACACGGCCGCGCGGTCGTATACATCGTGGGTGTAGATTTGCAGAAATTCCTCGTCGCCTTGAAAATCGGCCGCCCAGGCGACGGCACCGACCAAAACAAAGGTAACGACCAACAAAGCCGTATGCTTTTTCACTCTTGATGCTCCTTTCGGACGCTCGCGGCACCGAACCTTTCCGGTCTACGCCGCGCCCGGCGAACGGGTGAGGATCGCACAAAACCCTCTTTACCGCAATGTATGGTAAGGGCTTGCCCGACATGTGCAAGCCAATTGATACCGCCTATCAGTAACCATTCCCACTGTTTTTTAATGTAAGGCCCGACGCTGCGCCGCGACCAATCAATAGGGAACAGACGGAGGCCAATTAACGGTAACAAACGTTGCCTCCCTTTCAACCTCCCATCCGAGGAGACCTCCCTCTCCTCAACTAGGCCTCATCCTATCCTCACCTGACGCGGGTTCCCTCTTGGGAACCCGCACTGCTTTTAAAGGCCCGCCGCGAAATCCTCGTCTACGTTGACTTCCGATCCGGTTGCCGTATTCTGGCGTTTCACCCCTTTCGACAAGGCATGATGGATGGCGTCGTCCTACGCAACCGTCAAGAAGATCGATCACCTCGTGGGCCTGCCGTTGTGCGTGCTGCTGTCGTTTCTTTACGGCCTGCGCAACCTGATATTCGGCCGTCCCCGACCGCCGCGCCCGCCGCGACGCGTGTTGCTGATCAAGTTTTTCGGCATGGGCAGCATCGGCTATTCGACGGTGATCGCGCGGGATCTCAAACGTGAGTTCCCAGAGGTTCACCTGACGCTGTTGACCTTTGCGGAGAACCAATCATTCGCCCGTTTTCTCGGCGTGTTCGACGCAGTGGAAGGCATCGATCGCAACCGCCCCCTGTCGTTTGTGATCCAGACGCTCGGCACGTTTTTGCGGCACCTGCGCCGGCCCTATGACGTGGTGATCGACCTGGAGTTCTTTTCGAAATACACGACGATTCACACCGCGTTGACACGCGCCCCCCAGCGCATCGGCTTTTACGGGTACGGTTTCTGGCGGCGGCACATCTATACCGATCACAGCTTCTTCAATATCGCCAAGCACGTGCGGGGAATCTACGGCCTGGTCGCCAAAGTCGCCGGCGCGGAGTCATCGGAGGAAATGCCGGTTTCCGTCAAGCCGACCGATGAGCATTTGGCCGCCGTCGACCAAAAACTGCGAGACTTCGGTTGGGACGGCAAGCGGACGCTGGTTGGCGTCAACGTCAACGCCAGCGACCTCGCCCTCGGACGACGCTGGCCGGTGGAGCGCTTCGCGGAACTGGTCGACGATTTGGCCGCCGACGGCTGTTTCGTGTGCCTGACCGGCGCGCCCGGCGAGCGCGATTTCGTCGCCGAATGCTTCGATCGCCTGCAGCCCGCATCGCAACGAGCCGTCGTCAATGCCGCCGGTGAATTATCGTTGTTCGAATTCATCGCGCTGCTGTGCCGGCTGCGGCTTTTTATCACGAACGATTCCGGGCCGATGATCCTGGCCGTGCTCGCCGATTGTCCCAGTGTCTCGCTCTGGGGGCCGGGCGATCCCTTGATGTTCGGCGGCGCGGCGCCTCGTCACACGTACTTGTATTCCGGGTATCCGTGCAGCCCGTGCATGTACGTGCCGATGACCGACGCCGGGTATTTCTGCAACCACGAATTCCCCTGTGTCCCGACCATCACGCTGGATCAAGTGCGCGACGAAGTGCGCCGCCGGTTGGCGGAGGCCGACGCATGAGCCCAGCCTGCCCGGTGTGCGGCGACCGTCGCCTCGAGCACCGCTGGCATGTCGCCCGCGTGCCTTTTCGCGGCTGCCGTCGTTGCGGCGCCGTATTCGCGGCGGGCGATTTCGACGCCGATTTCTGGACCGCGTACTACAACGACGACTACCACCGCGAACGGGGCCACGGCGAGGAAGACCCGGGCATCGCGGTGGCCAAGCGCCGATCTTTTGCGCGATTCCTTTCCCACCTGCCCGCACCGGCGACACGCGGCGCGTCGCGGTTGCTGGAAGTGGGTTGCGGCACCGGCGACGCCGTGGGTGCGGCGCTGGATCTCGGATTCGATGCGACCGGTGTGGATGTATCGGCGCAGGCCGTGGATCGTGCGCGCCGGCGTTTTCCCGATGGGGACTTTCGCGCCGCTCGTCTCGAAGAAGTGGATTTGCCGCCCGGTTCCTTTGACGCCGCCTGCCTATTCGACATGATCGAGCATGTGCCCGAGCCGCATCCGTTCGCGGCGCGTCTGGCGGACCTACTCGTTCCCGGCGGGCGCTTGCTCGTCGTCACGCCGAACGTGGCGTCGCTTTCGGCGCGCTGCCTGGGCCCGCACTGGTTCCACACCTTTCCGGAACACGTGCTGCTGCACACACCGCTATCCCTGGCGATTCTTTTCGAAACGCACAGCTTGCGCGTGATTCGGCGGCGTTTTGCGTGGAAACACGTCACGCCGGAGATGCTGATGCGGCACGCCGAACTGTTCGGCCACATTTTCGGCGGCGGGCTCATCAGCGGATTGCGCAAACTCCTGCCGCCGGGGCTGCGCGGCCTCGCCTTCCCCTTCAACGTGGGCGAAATGCTCGTCTTGTTCGAAAAAAAGGGTTAGTTCAACACAAGGTAGTCGATGCGGAATTCCGCGTCCTCGGCGCGTTCGATCTCCAGTTCGAACAACCGCGCCGCCACGGGGTAGGCGAATTGCAACGAGTACACGCCGCCCTTGATCGGGCCGTCCGCATGGGCCAGCAGCTGTTGTTTCGTTCGTGTTTCCTCGTCGACCTGCAACAGGCTCAATTGCGGCGGCGGTCCCTTGCGCGCGGTGAGTTTCACGTACGCGCCTTTCAGGAGCGTCGATTCGGCGAATGCGAGACGAATGTGCTGCTGCGTGGCGCGACAAGCCGCGTTATCGGGCGCGCATTTCACGGTGCGGCAGGTGTAGCGCGGCGGTCGCTTGCCGTGCGCTAACCCGGGAAGCGAGCAGCTCATGCCCGGGCTGTTCCAGACATGCCATAGGTTCGGGGTTTGGTCGGCGACAGCTTCCGCGGGCTGATAATAAGCGAGTTCCTGCTCTAAGCCGACGTACGCCCGCAGGTATCCCACGTGCCCGTGCCACATCCAACCGGCGAGCACGGCAAGCGCCAACAGATACACGCCGGGGCGTTTTCCGGCCAGCGCCGTTTGGGCCACGCCGCGCAACACGGCGTAGGTCACGACGGTCATCGACATCGCCATGAGGAAATACAGCACGCGGCCCATCAACCGGAATTGCATATAGGAAATCTGGCGCATCACCAGGAACCACGCCAAACTGCCGATCACCAGGCAGGCGAACCACGGCAAGACGCCGCGCGGCCGTTTTCGCCAGAGCGCCAGCGTCGCCGCAGCCGCGACCACCGGCAGGGCGAACGCGCCGCCGAGGTAGCCGCGGTACCGCCCGTAGGCTTCAATCAGGTAGGTCAGGTATCCCATCTGCGGAAGCTCGCCCGCCTTGCCGCCGGTATTGGCCATGCGATACGCCGCCGCGCCGAATAGGTCGTTCAAAGCGTCGGTCAACGAACCGAAGTGCCACACGTTTTGGGCGAAGTGCAGCACGAACGCCAACGGTCCGGCGGCCGCCACGAGCAAGAACCAAGGCCACGCGCTGCGTCGTTCGTGTAGGAAATAGAATCCGGCGATGACGCCCAGGGTCAGCAGTTGGTATTCGAACGCGTAGGTCCCTTGCCAGAACGCCGCCGCGAACGCGATCACCGCGCCGAGGCGTTCGCGCCCGCGCACTATCATGGCCAGCCCCAACCACAACAAGGCTTGCTGCGGCACGTGAAAGCCGAACTCGTGCAAGCCGTCGGCACCGTCCCAGAACAGCGGATGCAGAATCAGGCACGCGACGCCGACGATGGCGAATAGTTCGCCGTAAAGCATGCGAAGCGCCCAGGCGAAGGCAAACAAACCCAACACGGCGAGCAGGATCGGAAAGAGCCGCAATCCGTGTACGGTTTGCACGCCGAGGCGTCCGAGCAGCGCATAGGTCAGTTCGCAAAGCGGCGGATAATGCGTGTAAGTAAACGGCTTGAAGAACAGGTCCCGCGCCTCGGACGATTGATTTGTGTGCCAGCGGTACATCGGCAGGAATCCGGACGAGACGATGCCGGGGCCGCGATCCCACTCGGCAGCAGCGATGAAGACGTTACGCTCGGAAAAGCCGTCGCCACGCAGCAAGAGCGCGTTGTTGGTGTACGGCAAGGTGTTGCGAACAAGCAGCAGCGCGCCCGCCACGAGCGCCAACAAGGCCGTGACGGCTAGGAAGATCGTCCGCCGACGCTTCTCCAGCGCCGCCGCGATCCGCCCTGCCGCCTCGTCGGATCGGCGGTCTTGTTCGGTGTGCTCGGTGTTCATGTGTTGCGGGCGATTGTATGCCATGGGCTAAACCGCTGTCACCCGGTCTGCGTAACGCCCCAGTTTATTTGATGAGCCGGCGGTATAGGCCGGGCGGCACGAGTTGCGCCACAGTCATCGCCAGCCGAATGGGAAGAGGAAAATTGATCGTCAGCTTGCCCTGGTGAACGCCGTCGAGAATCTCGCGCGCCGCGTGGTCGGTCTCCAAAATGAACGGCAGCTTGTCCTTCGCCCCTTTGTTCATCGGCGTGGCCACAAAGCCCGGGTGCACGAGGACGAACTCGACGCCCTTCTTTCCGTAGGTCAAACGCATCGACTCAATGGCCGAGGTCAGCGCCGCCTTGCTCGCCCCGTAAACGCCGGCCCGCGGCAAGGCGCGAAACGCTCCCAGGCTCGAAATGACCACGAGTTTCCCGTGTCCCCGCGCGGCCATGGCTTTGAACAAGGGCTCGACGAAGTTCAACACGCCGAAGTAATTCGTGTCGAATATTCGCCGATGCTGTTCGGTCGAGGGCCCGTCCGGGGCGTCAAACTCGCCGATTCCGGCGTTGAGGATGGCAATATCGGGCAGGTTCGGCAGTTGTTCGCATATTTCGCGCGCGCGCGCCGCATCGCATACGTCACCCGGGAAGGCGCGAAAGTAATCGGGAAACATTTCGGAAAACGCGGCGAGTTTCTCGGCTCGCCGAGCGACGCCGTACACCGTGTGCTTCGCTTGGCACAACTTCCGCGCCATCGACTCGCCGAGACCCGAAGTCGTACCGGTGATCAAATAAGTGCTCATATTGAATTCCTCTACGCGTCTTGCGATTGTGCCGACCCTGGGGGCCCGGATTTTTTATCGTGTGCGTGGAACCTTGCCGCAACCGCAGCAGAATGGCAACACCACCATCGCGCACAACTATTTTCCATGACGATTGCTCTATTTATATCGACTACTTGTATATTATTATATCAAGTAAATTATCATGGTTTTGATTCTTCGTTTTCCCCTTGAGACCGGTGGCCAAATGGTTATCCTTGGGACATACATCAAGCCTGTGTTCCATTTGTGTCGAAGGGGGATGGACATGAGACGCCCAAGTCGCAGTTCCTATTGGGGACTAACGTTAGCCCTGTTACTCGTTTCCGTTTTGGCCTTCATGGCTTGTTCCTCGGGCGATGATGACGATGACGCAGCCGACGACGACGATGACAACGACAATGACGACGTGCCCAACGCCTTTGCGCTGACTTCCACCGCGTTTGGCGACGACGGAGATATTCCCGTCAAGCACGTTTGCACGAACCAAGACGGGGAAAACCTCTCGCCGGCGTTCTCATGGTCGAATGCGCCTGAAGAAACGGCCGCTTTCGCCATCACATGCCGCGATTTGGACGGTCCGGAGGGTATCGTCGTGCACTGGGGGTTGGTCAATTTTCCGGCCGATACGACATCGCTGGATGAGGGCGTGACCAACGCCAACAAGCCGGCGGGCTCATGGCATACGGCGAGTTACTGCGGCAACCCGCGTTACGACGGCCCCTGCCCGCCGAGTCGGCATCGCTATGAATTTACGCTGCATGCGCTTAGCGAAACGATGCCCGATCCCGGCAATACGCCGGAACTGGCGGAAATCGAGGACGAAATCTCCGCCAACACGTTGGCGACGGCGAAAATCCTCGGGTATTTCCCCGCCGCGGACTAGTTCGCCGGCCCTTCTTTCGGCCGCAATCGACAAATTGCGCCGCCGGGACAATTCAGCTATATTTGTTCGTCGGTTTTGAGGTCTCTTGAGGTCCTGTGCACTTTCGCTGCGGGACTTGGAGGAAGTGAGAGGAATACCATGTACCGTTTCATTATCGTTCTAAGCACAACGTTGGTGCTGCTCCTGGCCGGCGTGGCGCAAGCCGCGTGGGTCGACCCGGGACTCGAGCAAGAGATTGCCGAGGTCGGGCAACAAGAGTGGGTGAACGTCTACGTTACGTTGAAAGATCAGGTGAATCTGCGAGCTCTTGACGCCGAGATGGACGCCATCGGCGCCGGACGGGCGTTACGGCACTATGAAGTGATTACCCGCTTGCAAGATTTAGCGGCCGAAAGCCAGGAAATGTTCCTGGCCGAACTTCGCACCGCTAAACAGCAGCGCGTGATTAACCACATCAAGCCCTTCTGGATTTCCAATTCCGTGGCGCTGACGATCAAACCGTCCTACTTGCCGCAACTGGCTAAGCATCCGGACGTGTTGTCGGTGTACCTTGATTACCCGATCGGACTGATCGAGCCGGTCGCCACCGGCGACCCGCAACCGGCCACCACCGGCAAGGGCATCGAAAACGGCGTCGTCAACACACGCGCCCCCGAATTGTGGGCCCTGGGCATCGACGGTACCGGCGCCCTGGCCTGCGACCAAGATACGGGCGCTGACGGATCGCACCCGGCCTTCGCGGACCGGTGGCGGGGCTTGGACCCGGGCGTCGACCCCGGCCACGCTTGGTTTGATCCGCTCGAACATGAAACTTTCCCGACGGAGTCGGGTTGGAATACGCACGGCACGCACACCTTGGGCACGATGATCGGTGATGACGGCGGCGACAACCAGATTGGTGTCGCGCCGGGCGCCAAGTGGATCGGCGCGAAAACGATTGATACCGGCGGCGACATTTTCTCCGACGCCGTGGCCGGGTTCCAATGGATGGCCGATCCCGACGGCAACCCCGGAACCATCGAAGACGTTCCCGACGTCGTCAACAATTCCTGGGGCCTGCACCCCGGGTACTACGGTTCCTGTCTTGACGACTTCAACGCCTCGATCGACGCCGCCGAAGCCGCGGGGGTCGTGGTCGTGTTCGCCGCGGGCAACGAAGGCCCCGGCAGCCAGTCGCTGCGTTCGCCCGGCAACCGGATCGCGTCGGATTACAACGTGTTTTCCATTGCCGCGCTGAACCAAGACGGTGTGAGCGCCGCGAGCTTCTCCAGTCGCGGTCCCTCCGATTGCGACGGCTCGACGATCAAACCGGAAGTTTCCGCCGTGGGCGTCGACGTACGCAGCTCGCAGCCGGGCAACACGTACGCCACGATGAGCGGCACCTCGATGGCCACGCCGCACGTGGCGGGCACGGTGTTGCTGCTTCGCCAAGCCTTCCCCGACGCGACGCCGGATCAGATCAAGGAAGCGCTGTACATGACGGCGGTCGACTTGGGCGATCCGGGTGAGGACAACACGTTCGGCATGGGCCGGATCGACGTGGTCGAGGCGCACGCGTACCTGATGGTCACGATGGTCAATTCGGATGGTAAAGTCCGCATCACGCCGGAGCGCGATTACAGTTGCAGTGACGAAATCGTCATTCGCGTACTCGATGAAGACCTGGTGGACCCCAGCATTTCGATTAATGTTGCCAGCACGAGTTCACCGAGCGGCATGCCGTTCACGCTGGACCTTACCGATAGCGCGGGCGTGTACGAAGGTACCCTCCCGACGGCCACGATCAACACACCGGGCTACCTCTACGTGCATCACGGCGACACGGTGACAGCCACGTACATTGACGCCGACGACGGCAACGGCAATTTCAATGTCGTGAAGACGGCGGAAGTCGTCACCGATTGTCAGCCGCCGGTGTTCGCAGGTCTGACCGGCGCCACCGCCGGCGACTACCAAGTCGAACTGACCTGGGATCCGGCGACCGACGACAACGCGATCGTTTACAACGTGTACCGCGCCGAGACTTCCGGCGGCTATAACTGGAGCGTGCCGCACGTGGTAGCCAGCGCGTCGCCCTTCATCGATGAAGGCGCGCAAAACAACAACACGTATTACTACGTCGTACGCGCCGTCGATGTGCTGGGCAACGAGGAAGACAACCTGGTCGAGCTTTCCGCGACGCCTTTTGGCCCCAACCGTCTCCTGTCGGAAGATTGGGAAGCCGGTGATGTGTTCGCCGATTGGGAAATCATCAACGAGGGTTGCTCGGGCACGTGGCGCATCGAGACGGCGGGATTCAGCCCCTACTTCGACAATCAATACATTATCGCCGATTGCTCCGACTGCATGTTCGGCAGCATGAACGAGTTCCTCATTTCGCCGGTGATCGACACGCGGCACTACATGGACCTGGAATTGCGCTACTCCCACGACTTCGACATGGACAGCCTGCCGATGTGGGAGAAGGCCGAAGTCCATTACACGATCGACGGCGGCGCGTCGTGGGTCCAGCTCGTACGCTACTGGGAAGATGCAAGCGGCGACGAAGTGCTGGTCATGCCGGCTGAAACCGAAAACGTCGGTGATCTGCAGATACGTTTCCACTACGACGCGAACGTGTTGTTCGGCGACTCCTGGGGCATCGACGACATCGAGATCGTTGCCTGGCCCGACGGGACCGGCGACGATGACGATGATGACGACGATAACGATGACACGACCGACGACGACACCACCGACGACGACACCACCGACGACGACACCACCGACGACGACACCACCGACGACGACACCACCGACGACGACACCACCGATGACGACACCATCGACGATGACACGGTGGAGCGGAACGACGATGAGGAA
>JAVCCK010000014.1 GCA_030765525.1 Candidatus Lernaella stagnicola | reverse complement strand
GGTAAGGTTCTACGCGTTGCGTCGTATTAAACCACATGCTCCACCGCTTGTGCGGGCCCCCGTCAATTCCTTTGAGTTTTAATCTTGCGACCGTACTTCCCAGGCGGGGCACTTAATGCGTTAGCGTCGGCACTGGAGGGGTCAACACCTCCAACACCTAGTGCCCATCGTTTACGGCGTGGACTACCAGGGTATCTAATCCTGTTTGCTCCCCACGCTTTCGTGTCTCAGCGTCAGTGTCGGTCCAGGAAGCCGCCTTCGCCACGGGTATTCCTCCTAATATCTACGAATTTCACCTCTACACTAGGAGTTCTGCTTCCCTCTCCCGCACTCAAGCCAAGCAGTTTTGAATGCAATTCCTTGGTTGAGCCAAGGGCTTTCACATCCAACTTGCCAAGCCACCTACACACTCTTTACGCCCAATAATTCCGAACAACGCTCGCGCCCTCCGTATTACCGCGGCTGCTGGCACGGAGTTAGCCGGCGCTTCCTCTGGAGGTACCGTCAGAGCCAATGAGTATTAATCACCGACTTATTCTTCCCTCCTGACAGGGCTTTACAACCCGAAGGCCTTCCTCACCCACGCGGCGTTGCTGCGTCAGGGTTTCCCCCATTGCGCAATATTCCCCACTGCTGCCTCCCGTGGGAGTCTGGACCGTGTTTCAGTTCCAGTGTGGCTGATCATCCTCTCAGACCAGCTAACCATCGTAGCCTTGGTAGGCCATTACCCCACCAACAAACTAATGGTCCGCAGGCCGATCCTCCGGTGGCAGCTTCTCTGAGAGGCCACCTTTTACCCCACACACCGAAGTGCGTGTGGTCTTATCTGGTATTAGCATCCGTTTCCAGATGTTATCCCAAGCCAAAGGGTACGTTACCTACGTGTTACTCACCCGTGCGCCACTTTACTCACCCCCCGAAGGGGGTTTTCTCGTACGACTTGCATGTGTTAGGCACGCCGCAAGCGTTCGTTCTGAGCCAGGATCAAACTCTCCAGTTTAATCTTAAACAAGAGATAAGCTCTCTCGTAACTTGCTTCGCTATGTTCGGTTGCGATAACCGGGCATTTTCGAACTTAGTCGCAATTTGCGACAAGGACTCACTATTCGGTTGTCAAAGATCAGGTATGTCGGTAAATCAAAAACCCCTTATACCAGGCCGTTAAATATAACCCGATGAACCGGGGATTGTCAACCTTTTTCCATCAAAAAAGACCGCAAAAACCTTTTCGCGGCCTGTCGGCTACGAAGGATCTTTCTCAACGGGACGCGGTTTCTACACCATGGGGGCATGCCAGTCAACAACTATTTTCGACTTTTTTTAATACCAACTTTTCTAACACTAAATCACGTACTTACGACCCACCCCACCCAGCTCGAAAACCGCCCGCCGCCGACCGCAAACGCCCTCGGCATCACGGTTTCATGGTAATGACAAGCGCCCGAAATCGCTGCAAAACACCATTCTTTGAACCTGAAGGTCCCGCGCGCTGTCCAAATCCATGAGTCGGCACGTCTCTCTGGGAACCCTGCCAACCGGGTTGCTCCGGTCTCCCGGCGACACCGCCGGCCCTGAAATGAGGTGCCAACCATGAGATACGCCGCAACGCTCCTGCTCGCCCTATGCCTAGCGGTCGCTACGGCCTCGTGCCACACCTACGTCGCCGCGTCGCCCACTCCGCCCATCGACGACGCCGACCAATACGATGACGGCCCCCCGCCGCCGCCCGTCGTCCAGGAACCAACGCCCGCCCCGCGGCAACCTACGCCCACGCCGGCGCCCGAATCGCGCGTCACGCTACGCGATACCAATTCGCCCCGTGCGGCGCTCGTGCGGCTCCTGCATGACCTGCGCATCGGCGATGCCCAACACCACAAAGGCATCTCGGTCTTTCCCCTGCGACTGCGCCACCAGTCGCGCCCCCACTTCGCAGGCCTCGAGTCCGCCTCCACCCGACGCGCCCTCCGCCTGGTCGAGCCTCGCGGCGACGTCCATCACCTCGTGGCGGAAAACCGCGATACCCGCCCGGTACTTCTGGTCGCCGGTGACCTGATTTCCGGCGGCGGCCGTAACCGCGCCGTGGCCATGGATCTGATCGTGCCGGCCCGGTCGAACCGAACCTCGGTGCCGACCCTCGCCGTCCAGCGCCACCGGCCTTCGCGCCATTCGTCCATGCGCCTATCGCCCACCGGCATGATGGCCCCCGCGCCGGTTCGCTTCGAAATCCTCTCCCACCCGGGCCGCCCGCTGGATGCCCGCAACATCCCGGTCCGGCAGGAGATCACCCGTCTGCTCCATCGCTACGATGTGCGCAGCCCGTCGGAGAACCTCGCCGACGTGTATCGCCACGGTCAACTGCCGCGCCTTCTGGGCTGCTTCCATAGAGGCGAGCGTTTTCGCTTCCCGTCCGACACTGTCGGCCTGCTGGTCATGAGCGGCGAGAAGGTGTTGGCAATTGAAATCTTCCCCTCACCCGGGACTTTTCACGCGAGCCGGCGCAAGACCCTCGACGCCGCCCTGGCCGGGCGAGCCGTCCTGCGCCGCGCCTGCAACGCGCCCCACAATCGACTCACTTCGCGCCGAACCGCCGGCGCGGCTTTGGCCTCACTGTCCCGCGCCCACCTGCCCGCGCCGAACAGCCATCTGCGCCGCTTCGAAAGTGTCGGCCGCGCTCAGTTCATCCACCACGACAACCTGCACCTCCGCGGCATGATGCTTGTGTACCAAGGCTCGGTCGTTCACCTGGGAGCCGTCGGCTCGTCCCATGACGTAAACGTAGCGCCCCGCCCCGACCACAAACCGAAGCCCGCCCCAGGCCCGGCCGGTTTTCGGAAAAAGCGACCTCGCCGCCTGCAGGAATCGGACGTTCACCAAGGCCACCATGTCTACCGACCGATGAAAGTGATGCGACGGCATAAGGTGATACGGCCCGTGGAGAAGGAGGACGAGGACGACGACAACTAGCGGGAGTTTGACAAAGCCCGCCCCAAACCCGCTTAGCATTCAGCGTGACAACACACATCCACGAGCAGAACAACGTAGGCAATTCCCGGAATCCCGCCGCCGTGTTTTTTCCGGCTAATCCCTGGTTGCTGAGCGCCCCGCTCCGCCTGACTCATCTGCTTGCCGTGCCGCTTCTCGCGCTCAAATTAAAAGCCTGGACCATCGTCGGCGGGTAGGCGTTTCCGGCATACGGGTGGATTATCGCGGTCGTTTTCGGCTTATTGTCGGTTTGCGTGGTCTTGGTGTGGACGTTCAATACGGAGATCATCCGCCGAATTCGGCGGCGCGTCGCCTAAATATTCAGTTCGGCAAGCCGTTCGGGGGTCAGCCACGCGGCCAGCGCCGCGATATCCGGCACAACCGCCTGCGAATAAAGCCGAATCACCCAATTGTGAGCCATCGGCGAGACGGCAATGATCGGTATGCCTTCCGCTCGGCAGACTTCCATCTCAATCGCCGTACCCATCGAAGCCACCGGCAGGTAAGCGATCATGACCCGCGCCTGGCGAAGGATATCCAGGTGGCCGAAAAAGACTTCCCGCGCTTCCTCGTCGGAGTACTCCACCGAGTTGCAGTGCTCCTCCACCGGGCAAAACACGCTGCGCTCCGGCGCCTTTTCGGCCAGGACCTTCTTGATTTCGTCGCGGTAGTCCTGCGCGTGCACTTGTTTCTCGGCGATCGAGCCCTGAATCACGCCGGCGATAAAAAAGTCGTATTTCTTCCACATGGATTGCTCCGCCTCCGGGTAAGCGTTTCGATCGAAACGGGTAGAAGCATAGGGGCCACACGCCCGCGGATGCAAGAGGGTGACTGGTTTGGAAGCGCGGTTTTCGCGTTTCTCGGCAAAAGGAATAACGAAACGGATTGAGTTTTCCGTAATCTCAGTCCGGATCGACCACCATGGGGACCGGGGACACATAACCTAACTGCTTCTACTGTTTTCTCTTCGGTCCCGGTTTTTTGCTCGTTTCAGATTGCCGCCGCCGGCGGCTGGTGTTCGTCGCGCGGGCAGAAGGCGAATAATTAAGGGCGAATCCGGACCAATAGGCACCTTCGAATCGACGCACGAAAACGGCAATCAAGATTATCGCGGCGTCAATTCGGACGTTCACAGCGACAGCGCACACTAGCCGACTACGCACGTGCGGAGAATATTATTAATCGGCATCTACACGGTCTTCGAAAAAGACGATTGAAGCGCCCTCAAGGTCAGAGTGGCTCGCAAAGTCGAAAAAGCCTTCTATGGTTTGGGGATCCTCGAAAAAGCCGACCCATTCCTGGATCGCATCCCGACCACTTTGTCGGCGGCCTCGGGCGTAAGCCTTTCGGCAATCAACTTGTGGCCCAAATTGCTGGGGTGGATGGAGTCAACAAAATAGCCCTCGCCTACACGAGAATTCTGCGAATCGGTTTGAAGGAGCGGCCTGATGTCGATGAAAGTCGCATTGGGAAAAGACCCCGCCACCGCTTTCATTCCCGCCATATATTGCGCGTTGGCCTCCCGACTAAAGCGGTCAGGGCTCGCTTGTGATACCAGGATCACCGGGATTTCTCGCGTTTTGGCCAATCGGCAAAGATCGCTGAGGCATTCACGATACTCCCGCACGCAAACCCGGGGTTTAAGATTTTCCGAAGCCGTGTCGTAATCCGCGATCCTCCATTTCAACTCCATGAGCGTGCGGCGAAGCAAGCCGAATGCGCGAGAACGGTTGAATGCGTATAGAACGGACCGGGAAAAATGGTTGTTTTTCGCAGCGATGTCCCGGTCGGAAAACCGAGCTTGATCCAGATCGTTCCAGCCGCAAGTTACCAAGACAAGGTCCGGTTGGGTAATGGCGAATGCCCTCCCGGCCAGGACCTTAATCTGGTGGCTTGAATACCCGTCCACGCTCCAATTGACCAGCTTCAGGTCCTGCAGACCGGGCAAGCGCAGCAGGCTTTCTTGCAACTGAACCGGGAATGGGCGATCGGCGTAGAAGGTATTGGAGACCGAATCACCAAAACAGAATATCAAGGGATGGTCCTGAAAGGTTTTCGCCAAACGGATCGACTCCTCGAACCGCCCGATGGGAAGCCAGAAAAGCTCACGGTCCTCAAGAGCGGGATCGCCCTTGAAAAACCGCGGATCGGTGTAAAAAGTCGCGGCCGGGCTCACGTGCGCCAGACGAGTAGCTAATTCCACAAGCGAAAAAAAGAGTAGAAAAACCAAAACAGCGTAGGCCGTTTTTCTTTTTCGTGTCCACTGCAACTGGTGTGGGTTGACCGTCATATCAATGCCTCAAAGCGCGAGTGTTACTCAAAGATTGCAATCATTGTTCCCATGGCCTTCGCTTGGCTTCCCTGGCTTTGCGTTTCGGTCAATCGAAAAACTACTTGGTGTAAGCCGATACTCCCCATATCAAAGTCCGAAACCGGCCCTTTGTGGGAAATTCCGGGGACAGGAATTCCGGGGACACCCATAACCGCGTGAGTCAAGGGCACTCCCCGAAAGCCTCTTCTATGTAGTACGTGCGTGCACAGACACCCATTCGCACCGAGTTCCACGGTCTGGAATCGTGCATGAAACAATTCGCGAGGTGAGACGCCCATTCAGCATAACGGCGCGAGCGACGTGTCGTCCGCCAGTCCCCAGGGCCGGGCCGCGCTCACCTCCAACGCACGCTGATGTATCTTCCCTTTTAAGCCGCCCGCGCCAGATGCCAGCGCATCAGGCGTAGCCAGCAAATCGCCGCCAGTTTTCGCGCCACCGCCACCCGGGCGATCTTCGCGCTGGAGCGCTTCCTCGTCGGAGTACTCCACCGAGTTGCAGTGCTCCTCCACCGGGCAAAACACGCTGCGCCCGGGCGCCTTTTCGGCCAGGACCCTTTTGATTTCGTCTCGGTAATCCTGCGCGTGCACTTGCTTCTCGGCGATCGAGCCTTGAATCACGCCGGCGATAAAAAAGTCGTATTTCTTCCACATGGATTGCTCCGCCTCCGGGTAAGCGTTTCGATCGAAACGGGTAGCAGCATAGGCCACATGCCCGGCGATGCAAGTGGGTGGTAAGCTTCGGAACGCTGTTTTCGCGCTTCTTATTTGGTTTTCTCGGTTTTGTTAACCATTCCCCAGGAGACAAGAACCCAGACAATTCGATCACCACGCGCTAAAACAACGAACAGCCGCAGCCTTCGTCGTTGTCGTCGTCATCGTCGTCCGCACCGTTTCCGCCGTCGGGCGATTCGTCGTCGTCGTCGTCATTGTCATCGTTATCATTGTTGTCATTATCATCGTCATCGTCATCGTCGGACAAATGATCTCCATCGTCATAGACGATGTCACCGCCGCCAAATGCGTAAATTGCCGGACCCTCATGCGGCTCTGTCGGCTCAATTTCCTCGAAGTCATATCGAAACGTCTCGTTTCGCCATTCGAAATCTCCGTTACGATCGATCTTCCAAAACGAAATAAGCGTATCTGAGCAATTTCCACACGAAACGATTCCCCAATTGCTATACGCCGATAAATATACGGCGCCTTCATCGTCGGCCGCAATCTTTATCGGATACGCATACAGTTCATCATATGTTCCAGGTGCCGCCGTCGGCTGCGGCACTCTGCTTGACAACTCCCACTCAATCTCACCCTCGGCGTTCAGTGCCGAGCAACACAGCATACCGCTTCCTTCTCCCCCCCTACACATCACCGCGTTGCCGTCGGATGTAATCGCTCGCGCGGAATTACTTGATCCTCCGTTACAACGTTCGTCGACAAGTTCGAATTCGCCGATCATTTCGATAACGCCGTCTGCGTCTACTCTATACAAGCCATAACGGTTGTTCTCCGGGGCAACGATAACCGCAAAAAGCATAAACTTGTTGTCCGGTGTTACGAAACCCTCCGTAGGTTCGATGTCTCCCTCATCGATTCGGTTCACCCACAAGGTCTCCCCTGCTTTGTTAAACATCGCAATTAATGCACTGCGCTGTCCGGCAACGTAGTCGGAGGCCACAACCCATATATTTCCGTTATTATCAATCAACAATTGCTTCGTCGTAATCCCGCCATTATTTTCAAGCTCCGCAGCGTCGTATAAATGTTCTCCCGCTGCGCTGAATTTCGCGTATCCAAGTTTTTCTGTAAACGATAGCAAGACCGCGTCGTCTTCGTCGCATTTCATATCCGGCCATATCCACTGAATGCCTTCGCCAACATCAACCTGCCAAATCTCCTCCCCATAACGACTATATTTTACCAGATTTCTTTTGTCATCCCAGGAATACCATGAAATATATATGCCATCCGACGCCACGCAAAACTCGAAATTTTGCGGTTCGTAATCCAAAACATTCCAACGCTCCTTGCCGTTTGAATCAAGTTTGACAACACCATCGATATCGTTATGGCTATATGGGTTTCCCCATGAGTCGATGTCAACATAGTAACCGTATATCTCGGCCGAAGGTATATTCTGCCAGATTACGTCCCCCGAGGTGCTAATTTTGAAAAGCGGAAATTTTAGATACTCCGACCGTGCCGCAGCCTTCTGTGCCCTAGCAAATAATAACACCATAATAGCCACAGTTAGGAGAACTGTAAGAGTTCGACTAGCCGTATTCATATTAGAAATTCCTTCTTACAATTTACTTATTAAGAACCGGTTATTGCCAAGCCTTTGCCGCGCGTTATAGGCCGACAAGTTCCAATATTGCGAGCACCTCCCGCAATATTCTCGTTGTATATTGTACATTTGGTATTTTTAGCGCAACGTCAAAAGGGTCGAACGATGTCGTTGGCGCGGACATAGGGCCGTGGCTCGTTTCCATGAATATCCCACTGGTGTCGCCGAAACCGTCGTATTTGTCGGCGTTGTCGCCGAGTATTTCAGCCCAGTAAACGTCCGCCGTCGTATCTGCTAGCGACACGCTAAATGTCTGCACCGATACGCAGTGGCGCGTACCCTGATTGCCGCCTATGGCCAAGAACGTGTTTTCGTTTAGATCCGGGTAAAAACCATTTATTGGCGGGCGATGTTCCGGATTCCTCGGGAAAGGCGGTGGCGTATTCCACCGAATAAATATCGTGCTGTGTCCACCTTGTTTGATTCTTACATAAAAACCGGGTCGCACGAGTTCGCCTAGTTGATCGTAATCAGATTCGGGAACCTTTTTGCTAATCATGCCGTCAGAAGAATTATATGGCAACGGCGAAATAAACCGCGCTCTTTCCTCAAAAAAGTGTCGCACCGAACCGGTTTTAAGATTGCTCGAATAGTCGTACGGAATCGAAAAGTATTCCCCGTCATTATGGTACAAATCTTGTACCTGGCAAAGGGCGCCGCCTAGATAATTATTGGTCCCTTGTCGAATACAGTACGCCGCGAATTCGGTACACCACATCATGGGCCGGCATTTGGCCCAGGCCCATACGTTCCCGTAACGACGACTCCAAGCCTCATAAAGATGCTGCGCCGCAATCAGCAAAATAGGGTGAATACTCTCATCCTCGATCTCCAATTGCGCGCGCTTCGCGCGTTCAAGAGTACGCGACAAGTCACGGCTTTCTCCCGCTCGCAAGGAAATATTCACGCTTTTGTTCAACGCTTCGTGGCGGTTAAGAATCACCCTCATGTGAATGATACGAAAACGCCCGGCAAGTGCATCCACGGAAAGGCACTCGACCGCGTCGTTTATCAAACCCCAACGAGCTATTTCCGGCGGGTGAATCAACGGTTGATATTGCAACCACTTATCACCTTGATTGGGACCGAGATACGCCGCGAACGGCGGCTCCTCCGCCAGGCTGAATTCCAAATCGAAAACCCCGGCTTCCGAGCGCGAAAATCGCTTGCCAATCAGCGGCCGCGTTTTTGCCAACCGCCCCACACGCAACGATAACTCAAAACCGGCTTCCGATTGCACGGTCAGCGACACCGAGGTCGCACTGTTGAAACCGTGATACCACGAAGGCCAATCGCCGGTCGCGTAACGCGCCGGTTGTTCTTCCGGCTGCGCCGGTGAAAGCCCTTTGGGATAGCTTTCCGCGTCGGCTTGCGCCCGCAAATGAAACGCTTCATCCAGCGTGCTTATTGCCTCAGCCTGCCGCAAGCAATCGATCCAAAGGTCCGCATTGCGCGACTCGCAAAGCGCCCGATACTCGGCGGGCGACGCGGCGTCCACGACCAAAAAAGCGTCTTCGCCAACCGTCCCGTCGCTGGACTCCAATATCATCAATTGCCGGTTGGCAACCGCCGCTTCAATGATTTCGCGCGCCCGTAACCGCGTTGCCGTCGCTTGCCCCGTAACGGCCTCGCCCACCCGACGCCCCGCACCATGGCCCGGAAAAATCGTCTCGTATTCCGGCCCGCCGCGGCGACGCATCGCCGTCAAGTCAATCGGCGTATAGCGACCGTCATCGCCTCGTTTGTCAATCGTCAGGGGTGTATGTTCATGTTGTGAAGTGTCGTTCCACTTCTTGATGTCGATCGGTACGTATTTATCAGTCACTGCGAATCCTCCCGAGTCGACGCTGCTAGTCTAGCTCGAATCGCCATCCTTTCAAACCGATAACGTGTCGATACTATTCCGCCTTGCGAAACAATTTGCCGCCGGCATATCAACGTAATCCCCCTTCTTGTTCTTAGTCTTGAAGCTCATCAGGCTCGCGCCCTGAAGCAACGAGGCCGACTCCAGCACCACGCCGTAATAATTCGGCGGCAGGACATCCAAGTCGTTCGTGATCTCCACGCGCGAAACCGACAAATCCCACGGGTTGATGTCGCCGCTCTTCACAAACACATAACTGCTTCCCACCGCCTTGATCGCCGCGAAATCCGTCTGCCGCGGACTCGTCGTCTTGATCTGCAGCGTGTAGTAGTCCATCGGCTTTTCCGTCCACGGCGCGATGTACACGTTGCTTTTCACCAGCGCCCAAATGCCGGTAATAAACGGATTGACGATGTACACATCGCCCATCAGGCTCACCGTCGAATTCGCATACGCCACCACGGGAAGCGGCATCGAATCCAGATAACAATTCTCCAGCGTCAGCCCGCCGTAGCCGTTGGCGAACGCCATCGCGTCGTCATAATTGCTTTGCGTCCAAATCTCCGGCTGGATCGTGAGGCCGCCGTCCGCACCCAGCGGGCGGATACCGCGGATCGTCACCTCTTGCGTGTACTCGGCAGTCGTGCCGGCCTTGAGGTGGATCGTCGTCTGGTCGTTCACCACGCCGGTGATCAAATCGATCGCCGCCTGCAAATGCTCCTTGGCGTCGCCCCAACT
>JAVCCK010000013.1 GCA_030765525.1 Candidatus Lernaella stagnicola | reverse complement strand
CGGAGCCCGAACTTGCTTCAAACCTTGACCTTCCCGAGCACGCTCAAGCTCTGTAATCCCCCTTCGCATCTCCAATTTTCGCGCACCAACAAACAGGTGGCAAAGTTTTCTGTAAAAAACTTCCACCCCGTGCTCACAGAAAAAAGCGATTTTGGCACACTTTTTGATTTGAGGGTTCGTCCGACGTTTATCCGATCGGACGACATCGGACGACCATCGGACGACCATCGGACGGCCCTCGGATAAACCATCGGATAAGCTCTCGGATGAATCGCGTGATTTCAAGCACTTAGCTCGCTTCAGCCAGTTATTCGTTTCCTGATAATTTTTTTCCGGGTTTTGCGAGGGTCAAGCGCCGTGCGCGCCTCGTCGTTATCGAAGGCGCGGCCTTTGCCTTCCCATTTTTTGAGGACCGCCTCGGCTTTGGCGCGTCTTGCGGCCGCCGCCTGTTCGGTCTCAAGTTCCGAAATCCGCTGCTGGGCGTCCTCAAGCTGCTTCTTGAGCTTCTTGTTTTCGGCCCGCAGCCGCTTCAGTTCCGTGTCCGGGTTGTCGGTCGACGGCTCCTCTGCCGGAGCCTCCCCGCCCGGATCTTCCTGGTCCAGGAATTCGTCCTGGCCTTTGCTCTGCTTGGTCTTGTCGGCCATGAGTTTCTCCTTCTGATAGCTGGCAACCTTCTTGATCCGCGCGTTTTCGTCCGCGCCTTTCTTGTCGAGCAGGCCCACCCCGGTGAACACGACGCCGTGCAGAATCTCGAAGCACGGCTTTCCCTGATACGCGCCGCCCTTGTAGTTCTTGAGGTGGACGCAGTACTCGGCTTTGCTCTTGACCCGCTTGCCGCAGATCGAGCACTCGCCCTCGGCGTAATCGCACTCCATCGAGACCTGCTTGATGATCCCCTTGCGGACGAGGGCGTAGGCCTGGCGCGCCGCTTCGGTGACGCCGGTGTAAATCTCGCCCACGCATTCGATCCGGCTTTTCTCACTGTCCTCGACGTATTCGGACGAGACCACGCCGCCGACGATGTCGCGGAAATCCTGGCTGTGGGCGACGTCGATCTTCGTGCCGACCACCGACTGGAAGGCCTTGCGGCATTCCTCCTCGGTGAAGTGGTCGCCGTTCTTGTTGGTCCCGACGTGGGTCAGGATAAAAGAAAACCGCTTGTCGCCCTCGTCGGTCTGAGCCTGGGCGATCAGCGATCTGGTGATGACTTGCCCGGTGATCCGGGTGTGGAAATTGGCGTGAGTGTTGGCTTGCGCCGCGAGTGGACCACTCGCCACGAAAAGCAGTTCCTGGGCGTCGGCCCCGCCGCCCGGCGCGCCGTAGCGGGCGATGTTGTAGCGCACGTCCATGCGCTTCACCGCGACCTGGCCGAATCGCTTCTTGAGCATCTCGACCACTTCCGGTTCGCGGGGATACGCCTTGTCCCGATAGGACATGAGGATCGACTTCGCGCGGGCGCCCTCGACCACGTCGCCGATCAGCGCCGCGATGGTCTCCTTGTTGTACTTGGTGCCGGATT
This sequence comes from Candidatus Lernaella stagnicola, assembly GCA_030765525.1. Taxonomy (NCBI): domain Bacteria; phylum Candidatus Lernaellota; class Candidatus Lernaellaia; order Candidatus Lernaellales; family Candidatus Lernaellaceae; genus Candidatus Lernaella; species Candidatus Lernaella stagnicola. The sequence goes on along the minus strand of JAVCCK010000013.1, from coordinate 5,712 downwards.
CGTAATCGCGGCGGGCGTTGTCGCGGATCTGCTTGCCCGCCCACATGGTCATGAGGCCCTCGACGAAGTGCATCTTGCCTTCGTAGTCGTTGGCCCCGAACTCGGTGATGTAGGGCGGATCGGCGTAGACCAGGTCCACGTCGAGTTTCGGCAGGATTTCCCGGACTTCCCCGCAAAACGCCTTGCACGGCGTCCCGGAATCGAACACGAGATTGTTGATCTTGCGGACGTTCTTCACGAACAAATCCCGGAAATCCTCAATCGGGATTTCGCCGAGACTCGTGTCACGCTTCGATTCGTCCTCGGGCTTGCCGGTCATGCCCTTCTTGCTGCGGCCGAATTCGCCGAACCGCGCCTTGGTCATGCAGGCGTAGCCCATCGCAAAAAGCGCGATGTCCTTCTTGTAGCCCGCGAGTTTCTGGGCGTTGGCCCAGGTGTTATCCAGGAAGTGCAGAATCTGCGGCGTGAAGTAGTAATCGGTGAACGTCTTCTCGCAGAAGTTCCCGGCATCGGAATTGTCCGCGAGAAGCGCCTCGATCTCCTCGTCGGAGACGGTGTCAGTCTGGTTCTCGACCACCGCCCGGGCGATATGCCACGGGTAATGCATCCGGTCGCTGGCGTAGACCGTCAGCCCCTTGCGCTTGAAGAAGTATGCTACGTTTCCGCCGCCGGAAAAAGCGTCCAGCATGGACTTGGCGTCCTGCGGGCAGTTCTTCCAAATCCAGTCCAGCGCGAAATACTTGCTGCCCATGTACGGCGAGACCCGGACCTTGTCGTCGGCCGCAAATGCCGACAGAAGGTCGAGGTCGCAGTCGCCCAGCGAGGCCATTCCCAACTCGTGCCGGTCGGCGGCTTCGTCCATTTCCTGTGCTGCCTGCTTCGCAGAACACAGGAACAGGTGCTCCTTGGCGTTCGACGCATCGCCATGCTTGGCGCTGATCTGGTAGTGGTGGTCCTTGCTCTTGAGGGAAACATCGCGGCCCAAGTCGCCGATGATCCGCTTCACTTCCGGCTCGGACGGGTACGCCTGGTCGCGGTAGCTGATGATCCAGTTGCGAATGTGGACGCACGCCCCGAGGAAATCTCGGAAGAAGTTGGCGGCATTCGTTTTGGTCATGCCGGACTTCTCGATCCGGTAGATTTTCGTCTTGGTGCCCTCGATGATTTCCTTGCCGTCCCAATTCGTCATCAAACCTTCGATGAAGTGGTAGGACCGCTCGTAGTTGGTCTGCGAGAAATGCGTGGCGTAGGGCGGGTCGAAGTATGCGAGATCGGCTTTTACTTGCGGGCCGACTTCCATAATGTCGCCGCACGCCGCATGGCACGGTTGGCCGTTGTCGAAGGCGAGAGAATTGATCGTATGGACGTTGTCCGAGAACCGCTGCTTGAATCGCTCCGGATTGTCCTGCCGGTCGCCGTGAGGGATGGTCGTCCCGAAATGACCGAAGCCGCCCTTGCCGGTGATGCACGACTTTCCCAGGGCGAAGAGTGCGATGTCGCGTTTAAAGCCGCTGTCGCCCAGCTTGTCGATGTTGGCGCGGATGGAATCGATGATCCCGTGGACGCCCTCGGCGAAATAGATTCCCGCGAAGTGTTTACGGACGAAGTCCCCCGCCTGCGGGTTGTCGGCCAGGAGCGCCGCGATCTCCTCATCGGTGATCGTCTCGCCGGGGTTTTCGATAATGGCGCGGGCGATGTGGAAGCAGTACCGCAGCTTGTCGTTGGAGGTGACAGCCTTGCCTTTTTGCTTGAACATGAAGCCGACGACCGAGGAACCGGAAAACAGGTCGGCCACGGCGCGGGCGTCTTCCGGCGTATTTTCCCAGATGAAGTCGATCAGCTTTTGCTTGGAGCCGATGTAGTTGGTGACGTACCGGCGCTGCTCGGAGGCTCCCTGCGCGGACAGTTGCTCGTCGCCGAATAGCGCAAGCTCCGCTTCCGCTTCGAGCAGGAAAGTCAGCCGGTTCATGTCGGTTTGCAGCGCCACGATTACTCCCTAAAAAACAAAAGCCCCGGCGAAGCGGGCGTGTTTCATCCCAACTTCACCGGGGCTCGATGGTTTCGACGACCCCGAAGGTCTATGCGGTTGTCACAGGTCGGTCGGCTTCAGGCTCCGCTCGACCTTCACGTTCGAGAGCTTGCCGTTCTGGAAACTCAGCGTCAGAGTCCCGAAGAACCCTTCGGCCACGAGCTTTTCGATGTACGCGAACAGCTTTTTCATGTGGGTAGAATATGGGACCGGGATCGGCTTAACAAGATGGTGAGGTGTGCAAATTTGTCGGAAGAACTTGCGACATCCAAACTCGTTTTCTGACGATAGACTTGCTCAAACCTTCCGCTCTTGAGCCCAGAAATTGACTTAGGGCACTTTAAGCCCAATTGGCAATGATTCGTTTATGAATGCGTGATACTCAGTCAGGATGTTTTTGCATAATTCTTCAAGCTTTACTTCCTCAGCGTCTTGATGGCCGAATAGAGATTGATCTGTAAGACCCTGAGCCTGAAGCCAAATGCGCGCTTCGTACTGAACCCGGCGCGTAATTTGAAATTCTATATATCTCCACGGGGCACCAGCTCGCTGGATGTTCCGAAGTATCTCTTTGAAATCTTGCTCAGGTGCGTTTGACGCGATAAATGTGCCAGCTTGCCGGGCAATTCTTGGACAGCTATTGACCTCGACCTCCATCGGAATGAACTCGCAAACAGGGCCAGCTGGCATATTCATACTGTCACTTGCGGCTCGTCCAAGGAGGTCGGCAGCTTCCTCGACTCTAAGGTCCGAAACGGATAAACAGTGAATTGCTGCAACAACGTCATCCATCCCAACTTCAACATCTGGTTCCTTGGAAAAATCGAGACCATCCAATGCGGTGGGCACAACGACATCGTCTTTGACAGCAAAGTACAACCCGATGAACGGATCCCTGGTGAAATCAAGCAGACGAGTTGGCAGCCCATAGTGTTGTGCTACGGCAAGTTTTTGAAGATAGGTCAGCGATGGAAGCCACGGCAAATTGATACTTGCAAGGCCATCGAAATATTTGGCAAGAAATCGAAGTTCCTGAACATACCAAATTTTTCGCCGGTACAGTTTTGGAATTAGTCGAGGCTCAACCATTTCGTAGAAAAGCGCCTGTCCTCTAAAAATGTAACGCCCCTTGTAACCCCCAGCTGTCTGTTTGCAAATTGCTTCATTATGTTTTTTTGCGGTATCCAATATCCGGAGAAGCTGGTCCCAGGAAGTAACTGGAATAGGCTGGTGCCAGTTCAAGCCTCGCGCAAAGGGTGGTTCAGTCGTGTGGTCCGGTGGCAGCAGTACTTTCATCATGGTCCCCCGTTTGGTCCGCGTAAGTCTATAACGGATAATTGATGATTGCTACTGCGAATTACTCTTCATGCGTTCAAGACGATGGTTCAGAATGGCATCGATGCACTTGCCGGAGTTTTCGTACTCGTCGGTCTCCACGATCTCGCCAAACGCGCCGCGATAGGATGAGCGGCTCTCCTGCCAATATTCGAGAAAGCCCTCGTTGCGCCAGGGTGTGACTCCCTGCTCGATCCAATCGTTGAGCATCCAGTTGACCTCATCCTCGCGTTCTTCAAAACCCGGCAGGTATCCAAAGTCAAAACCCGTTGGGGTGACGACCCACAGCCCTGCGGGCACGTAGGGATCAAGGCCCTTTTCAAAACGCTTCTCGTCATAAACGTAATCGATCATGTACCGCAGCTTCATCGGAAACGCGCCTCCGTCATGGAGCCAAATTCGTCTCGGATCGTCTCCAGGCAGTCCTGAACTCGCTGTTCCATCTTTTTCAATCGCTTCGTGTAGGCCGCCCAATCCTCGGCCAGTTCCGGATTCTCGGACGCGTCGATCTCGTTGATCCCAATCTTGACGCCGTTTTCATCCCACATCCAGGCGGCGTAGATGCGACCGCTGCCGCCGCGCACCCATTCGAGCCGCTCAACGAAATGCAAATGGTTGCCATGCATGCTCGCCCCGAAATCGACGAAGCCCCGGTCGATCATCAGAATCGCATACATCCAGGACTTCACCGAGCCGTCGGAGCCAATCACGGGCTTCGCGCCGAGAACCTCCAACCGGTACGGATGGAAGGTCAGTGTGTCGCCGCCTTCGAAAAACACGACATACCAGAAGCCATTCCGGGTGATGCCATCCAGAATGCCTTGGACTCTTTCCACTTCCGCCTTCAAATCGATCTTCGCCATTTATCGCCTCACAAACACGATATCTTCGATCTTCCGTCCATCCGGCAATCGGGTTATGCCTCGTTTCTTGAACGCTGCGAGTACCGCCGACCGTTCTGAAGAACTTTTGGCAACGATGCTCTCCAAGTTGTCTAGCAGGGTCACCGTGTACTTAAAGATCGTCTCGTCACTGGTGTCCCGGTCCACGATCCGTTTCCAGTCCTTGAGAAAGGCTTTTCTGTTCTTTCGGACCTCGTCGCCGGTGCAGCGGCCGAACTTGTCATGATCGTAGGTAATCGAGTCCATCCGGCGCAGCAATTTCCGCTTGAAATAAAGCCCCGGTTCGCCGGTCCTCGCCGCCGTCGGCGTCTTGCGAATCCGCGTGAAGAAATACGAGGCGCCGCCGGATTCCATGTCTGATGTGGGAGACATGCCGCCGGGCGTGATTCCAAGGCGCATCTTTTCGATGGTGGAAACCATTGCGCCGTTGTTGTCGAGCGCCTGATTGATAAAGTCGGCCATGTCGCCGTCATTCGTCAATCGGTGCTTCAATGAATGCCCGGCTAGATCACGATCCAACTCAGCTTCCGAGATATCGAACCGCATTTGCACCCGGCGTCCCGCGCCCTCGATCTTACCCCGCGTGGCGTGCTGGAAACTGCCGAAGGGATCGTAATGAGGCAGCTTCGTCACGTCATCCACGCCCAGTTCGGCGTTCCAGAATTGCCGCAGAATCTTGACCTGGCCTTGCTTCGTCTTGAGGCCTTCAGCCGTCGTCATCGCCTTTTTGAATCGGGGCGATTTGTCGATGCCCTGAATGTATGCCTGTTTCTGCAAGTACATGAACTCCGCGTCCTCTATGCTCGCCGGGGAAGCATTCAGGCCCAAACGTTCGATCTTCTCAAGGGCTTTTTCCACAATTTCCGGAGTACACGCGCCGTCCACGCGAATCTCCATTTCCCCTGCCGTTGCGAAAATGTTCTTGTTTCCAGCCCAGGGGCGGTAGATCGCCGTGACGCCGTCCTCGAATTCGATCTCGAATTGCGTGCCGCCGGTCATGGAACGATGAAAGATCGAGGTCAGATCGTGCTCAGTGCCGTCGGTGATGATCTCGCCCGCCGTGTTCGTGCGCTTCTGCATCAATACCTTGCCCTTGCGGACCACCATTCCTTTGGGCTTCACGGCCTGCGCCGCTTTCGGCTCTGATTTCCTGAGGTACTGGACGAACTTGGAAACTTTCTTGCCCGGCCCCTTGCCGTTGACCGCATCGACAAACGAAGAATGCATCTCCTCGATCTTGGCGATGTAGTCCTCGGCCATGCGGCGGATTTCCGCATCTTCATGTTTGAATAGTTTCGATAGCTTGTCCTTGTGTTTCCACGCATTGTCGATGGACGTCTCGTTGAAATCTTTGTCGCCCAGGTGATGGTTCACCGATTTGATGGCCTTCAGAATGTCGTCGTAATATTCGTCTTCCGGCAGCGGCGCGCCCACCTGGGGCAGGAT
>JAVCCK010000012.1 GCA_030765525.1 Candidatus Lernaella stagnicola | reverse complement strand
GCGGCAACCAGCGAACGTTCGGTTTCGAAGGTCATCAGGTCGACGCTGAAATCGGGCGCGCCGCCGCCATCGAGGGCGAAGTGCAACAGGCTCTCATCGTTGAGTTGGACGGCGACCCACGCCTCGTTTGTCGTGTCGGACAAGCTCACACTTTCGGCAATCCCGCCCGGTAATTCGTAATGCCAGACGACACACGCGTCGTCATCATCGTCGTTGTCGTCATCGTCGTCATTGTTGTCGTCGTCGTCGTCGTCGTCATCGTCGTCGCCCCCGGCGGTGTCGTCATCATTGTTGTCATCGTCGTCGTCATCATCGTCGCCAGGCTCGTACGGCGCAGAATCGTCGTCATCGTCATCGTCGTCGTCGTCGTCGCAAGCGATAAGCCCGCCGGCGAAAAGAAAGACGGCGAGAATCAACACCCACATGAAGGAACTTTTGGTCAAACGCATCTCCACTCCCATGTCGGCCGCCCGGGCGGATCGTTGTCCCCGTTTACACTGGACCCGGCGGCCGAGCAAGCACGCCGCACCTACTCATTTTCGCAAATTCGGTATCGAAAAGCCGCGCTTGTTTTGACGGCGATGCCGGTGATGATGGTTTCCGGTCGCAGTTCCGCCTTCCAACATCGATATTTGACGCACCCGGCGCGCGCCGCTAGCATGCACATTGATTGAAAACTTGAGAACTGCGAGCGAACCAATGAAGCGTATCTCCCTCCTCTGGCTATGCGGCATCCTGTGGTTGACGGGCGCGACGCCCTTCGCGATGGCGGCGTACGAAGTCGGCCTCACGCACGGCACCTACAAACATCGTCCCGAATTCGCCTTCGCCGCCGACAGCGCCTTCCACATCTTCGCCGCGCAAAACGAATGGGAACCGTTCCAGGTCCTGGTGCGCGACGATGTGGCGCTCACGAACGTCAACGTCACGGTGTCGGAATTCACCGGGCCGGGCGATGCGATCACGGAAATCGAACGGTACCGCTTACACTACCTATACGTCGCGGCAGACAAAATCAGTCACGACCCGCCCGATCCGGCGCACGCCGGCTGGTGGCCGGACGGGCTGGTGCCCTTCGTCGACCATTTCGACTACCAGGTTCGCGACGGCGCTCCCTTTGACGTGTCGGCGGATTTTGCGCAGGGCGTTTTCGTTGATGTCTTCGTTCCGGAGACGGCCACGCCGGGCGACTACACGGCGACGGTCACCGTCACCGCCGACGACCACGCGGCGTGGACGGGAACCGTAACCTTGACCGTGTGGGATTTCACGCTGCCCAACGGCATGTCGCTGGAGAGCCACTACCAATACACGCGCGACTCGATATGCAATTACTACATGGAGCACGGTTCGACGACCGATTGCGACGTGTTGACGGAGCGTTTTTTCGAGGAATACGCCCGGCACCGCATGAGTCCGTACCGCTGGCGTAAATACGAACCGGACTACACGTGGCACGAGGACACGCAAACGCTCGAGATGCATTGGGACGATTGGGACGTCGAGCACGCACCCTATTTGGACGGCACTTTCTACAAGCCCGGCTTCGAGTTTCAGACGGTCAACTTGAACCACAACTATCCCGACGTGCCCGCCGGGTTGACGCAAGACGAGTGGAATGCGCTGCATTGGAAGGCCCGCGCCGACCACTTCCGCGAGAAAGGTTGGCTGGACAAGCTCTGGCTGTACATCACCGACGAACCCGACCCCGGTGATTACCCCTACGTGATCGAAACCGCCGCGGCGCTGCATGCCGCCGACCCCGACCTGCAAACCTTCATCACCGAGCAATACGGGCCGGAACTCGATGGCTCGATTGACATCTGGTGCCCCGACGAGCCCTTGTTCGGCGACTCCCTGCCCTTTCCACCGTACCCGGAAGCGTACGAAGACCTGCGCGCGGCCGGCCAAAAGACGTGGTGGTACAACTGCGTGAGCGCCACCATCGGCTTCGACTACGCCAGCCATATGCTCGATCAAGAGGCCAACTACATGCGCGTCTGGCTGTGGTTGACGCGCCGCTACGAGTTCACGGGGATCCTTTTCTGGCGCATCAATTATCTGTGGTCGAAGCAGGATGTCTGGGAAAACATGTTCGCGGATAACTACGTTTGTCAGGGCGACGGCACCCTCTTCTATCCAGGCGTTCCCGACAAAATCGGCGGTACCAGCGACATCCCCCTGCCCTCGTTGCGCATCAAGATCCTGCGTGAAGCGATGGAAGACTACGAATACCTGCACCTTCTCGACGAAAGCGGCGACAGTGACTGGGTAGACGGCGTCACGCGCACGGTCGCGCCCAAGTCGTGGCAGTGGGAGCACGATCCCTTCGTCTTGCTCGACTGGCGGCGCAAGGTCGCCGAGAAGATTCTCGGTACGCTCGATGAGGAAGCGCCCGCGCCGCCCGCCGGCCTGACCGCGGAAGCACAAGTGGAAGCAATCGCCCTGTCCTGGACGCCGCCTACGGCCGACGACCTCGCGGCGTACGACATCTGGTATGCGCTCTACGAAGGCGATGAGTTTTTCGGCGGCGGTATCGACGCTCCCGCCAACAGCGCCCTGGTGAGCGGGCTGCAGCCGAATCGGGATTACACCTTGTGGGTCGAGGCCGTGGACGAAAACGGTAACCGTTCCGTTTCCAGTGATCCGGTCACCGCGCGTCCTCTCGCAGCCGGCGATGACGACGATGAGGACGCGGCTCACAATCCCAACGGAGTGCGGGTCACCGACTTGTCCGATGATGACGATGACGACGCCGTTGATGATCGGAATAATGATGACGACGCGCCGCTGCCGGGCTGCGGCGGTTAGCAGACGAAATCGCCGAACCGGCCGGAGGATAGCCATTGGACGAATCCACGCGAATTTTGGCACGCATCGACGAACTGTTTCGTGAACAACGTTTCGCGGTGCTGGCCACCAAACGCGACGACGCGCAACCCTACGGCAGCCTTGTGGCCTTCGCCGCCACCGAGGATTTGCGGCACATCGTTTTCGCGACGCTGCGCGGCACCCGCAAGTTCAGGAACATCGTTACCGAGCCCCGCGTAGCGCTTGTCATCGACAATCGCAGCAACGACGAAGCCGATCTACGGCGCGCGATGGCGGTGACCGCCTTGGGCACGGCGCGGGAAATCGACCGCGAACAAGAATCGCAATGGAGTCCTTTGCTGCTCGCCAAGCACCCGGCGATGACGGATTTCGTGGCGACCGCCGATTGTGCGTTGCTCGTCGTGAAGGTTACGAGCTACCTCGCCGTTACCGAGTTCCAGCACGTGACTGAATTACAGCCCGGCCCGGACGGTTTTCAGCCCGCCGAAACGACCTAGCACACCGGCCGCCTCGAAACACGCAACAGGACTCGTTAGGAAGCCGGCGATTTGCCGGGATGCAGTCACTCAATCCTTTTCGCGCCACGTGGACGGGAGCGTCTCTGCGTGAAGTATTTCCAAGATACCCGGCAAATGTCCGCGCCATATTTGATTGCCGCTTTGATCCGCAAATTCCACAGTGCAGGCGGTACCGGTACTCATAAGAGTGGTGCCGTCATCCAAGCGGTCGATGGTGCCCAGCACCGCCGAAGGTCCGGTGTAAGATTCCCACACAATCTGCGCCTCAAAAGTCGTTTCGTCGAAGGCGATTTCCAATCCTCGCGACCACGTCGGGGTCACGGCGTAATGGTTATCGTAGAGCAGCAAATTGCCGTTCGGCAGAATCTGCGCGTCATGCTGTATCGAAAACCACGAGCCGCTCTCCAGTTCGAAATCCATACCGGGGCCCATCTGCCACAACACATCGCCGCTCACCGTATCAATTTTCACGACACGGTTGATGTTCCGGAAGGATACGATAACGGCATCTTCGCCCGGAACCGGATAGACCGAGTTGGCGTGTGTCCAGTTGATCGTTCCCGCCCCAAAGTAGTTTTCAAAAAACGAACAGGTCATCGGCGACATGTCTTCGGGGGGAATTTCATCCGTATGATCGAACACCGACCAACGCCACACTTCCCGCCCCGAGACATCGAGGCGAACAACACCGTCGCCGACGGCCAAGTTTGTCGGCGTCGTAAGGTCACATTCAAATCCGGGCCCGAATTGATTGAACAAGCTATAGGTGAAACTCAAGTCGTCGGCGAAATACATTTGATGGTGGTAGGAGAGGAAAACCGGATCATCCAGGTTGGGTACGTAAAGCATTTCTATGCTGCCGTCACGGCGCACGGTCCAAATGCCGTCGTGTTTGGCGATGATAATCTCGGCGTCTGGCGTCACGTGGAGGATGCTCATCGGCGGGAAGTACGTCCAGGGCGCGAACACATTGCGATAGAAGCGAACCCGCCCCTCGCGGTCGATGAGAAGCACCTGGCCGGCGTGGGTTATTACGACCCAATCCGCCGCCGGGCTAGGCGCGGGGCCGGTATATTCCACCACGTCAGGGGCGCTTACCCATATGGGCAGCGGATCGGTCGAGAAGCTCGCCGATCCAAGCAACGAATTCAACTCGTCGGCGCTATATACTTCGACCGTAAATTCCGTATCGGCCACCAAACCGAAAAAGGCGAATCCATGCTTCGTCCCCACCGGGGAGCTTTCCTGTTCGGGAACGCCGTACCCCGGCATGTCGGGTGCGCTGATTCGGGCGGTGAGCGAACACGGATGATCGGTGGTCACCTGAACGGCTTTGGCTAAGCTATTGTAATCAGGCTCCGGGAGAAACGTTAGGTCGATGATCTGGCAAGCGGTTTGAGGCGTGTTGTCGTCGTCATCGTCGTTATCGTCATCATTATCGTCGTTATTGTTGTCATTATTGTCATTATTGTCGTCGTCATCATCATTATCGTTGTCGTCATCATTATCATCGTCGTCATCGTCGACGTCGTTATCATCGTCATTGTCGTTATCATCGTCGTCGGCAACGGTGTCATCGTCGGCTGGTTCAGACGTAGTGGCGTCTTTTTGGTTTTCGCCCATACCACCACATCCGACGACCAAGAAAAGAAACAGGATCGTCAAACCTAAACACAAAATTTGCTTTCTCATTGACCAACCCGTTCTTTCGGTTGATCCTCCCCAACTTCTGATTCCGTACTTGCTTTGTAAGGTTAATCCCGACGCGGTCAACTTGCAAGGATATTAGTTGCGGACCGACAGTCAAACTTTTCCCTGCCGGAGGGTGCGATCGAACCAATCCGCCACAACCGGCAGGCTCTCGGCGAGATGGTCGTGGAAAAGGAGATGGTGCGCCCCGGGAATGACGTGCAGTTCGCCATGCGGCAGGTTCGCCGCCGTCCACCAGCGTCGGCCGGCGTCCAAGGGCAACATGCCGTCGTTCTCACCGATCAAGCCCAACACCGGGATCTCGACTTCCCGGAAGGAGCACCACGGGCGGTAGCCACCAAAAAACGACACGACCGATCGCAGCGTCAGCGTCGAGCACAAAACCGGATCGTCGCGATAGGCACGGAAATACTCCTCCACGAAGGGCGTCACGGACAGGGCCGCGATCATCTCTTCATCGAGCAGTAAACTCATCGGCACGGAAGCGCGCGGCACCAGGCGGGCGCCCAGTCTCGCCACCGAGCGAAGCAAGCCCTTGTTGGGGGCCGGCAACTCGCCGGGCAGCAGCCAATTGTGACAAAGCGCCGAGCGAATGCCGCGGACATCCGGCAGTAGATAAAACGTCGTGATCCCGCCGAGGCTCGACCCGAACATGCCGATGCGATCGTTGAACCACTCGCCCGCTTTCTCGATGACCAGCGGCAGGAAATCGCGCACATCCTCCACGGTGCAATCGCCGACTTTGCCCTCGGAAAAACCGTGACCCGGTCGGTCGACGGCGATGATATTGAAACCACGCCGGCTCAGCAGCGCCAACATCGCGACATAGAAGCGAACGTAGGTACCGATGCCGCCGTGAAAGATCAGTACCGGATCGGTGGGCGCCGACTCATAGATATCCAGATGCAGCCGCAGCCCGCGCCATGTGACGAATTCCTCGCGAATGGCGGAGATGAAATCGTCGACTCGCGCCGGTTCGCCCACGGCCTCGCGCAAGCCCGGTACGTGGGCGGCAAAGCGCTTGGCCGCGTCGCGCGCGTATTGTTTTTTAGCTTCGATATCGTGGCGTTTCATGCTTCACCCCCGATGCGCCGCCTCCCACTTCTATGCGCCGCAATTGGTGTTACACTATGTGACGAATGACTGAAGCGAGGCGATTAGTCAAATGGCTCCCGACACAACACGGCCATTACGGTGGCGACGTATCAGCGACGAGGAACTCGGCTTTTCTCGAATGAACTTGATTCACATTCTTTCACCGTCGCCCGATCCTTATTTGTCGGCCGCCATCGAACTCGACGCCGCCCCGCTCAAGCGCCTCGTCGAAGATGTTCGCCGCGAAAGCGGCCGTCGCGTGTCCCTGACTCACGTGGCCAACAAGTTGCTGGCCGCCGCCATCGCCGAGAATCCGGCGTTCAATCAAGTCGTGCTCGATGACCGCATTTACGAAATGGAAACCGTCGACATCACCAATCCTCTATTGTTGCCGGGCGACAACCACGTGCTCACAGCGATCATCATCGACGAACCCCACCGCCGCTCGCTGCCCGACATCTTCGACGAATTCGAACGCCTCAAAAACGAGGCGGTGGAACATTACGGCGCGACGAACTTTCCGCCCACCGATCGGCGCGTCAAGTTTCTGATTCGGTCGCGGCTCTACAAACTGATTCCCGAGCGCGTGCGTTTTCGCGTCATGTACCAACGCGGCTTGAGCACCAACGTTGTGTTGACCAACGCCGCGTATCGTGGCGAGGCGAAATTTCTGATCACGAAAAACGCCACCCACATTATGCGCGCCATCACCCGCGTGTTCCTCCACGGCACGGTGACACGGCCGGTGAAAATCGAGGGCCAATGGCACGAACGCGAGGTGCTGCCCCTGGCGGTCACCTTCGACCACCGCCTCATCGACGGCTACCACCTCAACAAGTTCGCCCTTAGCCTGGAGCGCCTCGTCGCCGACGCCGGGAATTTGAAATCCAGTAATCCACCGCCGCCAGCGATGGGGCGAACGGCTTCGCGTCTGTCGTGATATCGGGGGAAGTTTCGTACCTGCAATTTGCAACGGCCGAATAAGAGGCGCGCTATCCCGCGCACGGCCGTTAGGGTCTTGCGGCCAGGAGCGCGGTTAATGGCGGCAGCAGCGCCTCGGCGATAACCGCGTGCCCGGCGTCCGTCGGGTGGCAGAAATCATGGAACAACTCGTCGGCCGCCAAGGGATCGCCAGCTGCTGCCGTGAACGCTGCATCGGCGTCGACGATCATCGCCCCGCCTGTTTTTGCCGCGTCCCGAATGACCGCGTTGATACGCTCCGGTGCCGCAAGATTGCTGCACATTTTTTCTCGCGATTCCGCGAACGCCGCCGCGGCTTCTTTTTGCCGCTCCAACGCCGCCAGAGCTTGGCCGCGCACGTACGGCGGTAGAGGAGAATTCGGCGCCGCCTGCTCGGCGATTTGCAGTTCGGCGAGGGCGCCCGCGTAATCACCGGCGTCCGTTTTCTCAAGGGCACTGCGTAAAGCGCGGCGCGCGGCGCGGTTGCCGACCGGTTGCTGAGCGAAATATTGCGGACACAGCCGGCGCCGATACGGTGTCGTCACAAACACCACCGGCACCTTGGCGACCTTCGCGAACTCAAGCAACTGCTCTACGTTGTGGCGAAACGAAGCCAAATATTCGCCGCGATCCCGCTTCCACGTGGCAGGATCGTAACCGGCCGGATCACCGAACGGAGCATTCAGACCGCAGCCGGCATCGGCGTCGAAGTTCGGGTCACGCCCCAAGGCGATCGTTCGACGCTGCGAGACCGGTTGCAGTTGCCGCTGCCACGAGGCCAGCAAACGATACGCAGCAGAGACCCGCTGCGCGCGGTAGTGCAACGACTCTAATGCCGACACATGGTGCCGGTACCGCCACGCCATCCATTCGTTATTGCCCGTCAACACAACCACGGCGTCGGGCTGAAAACACGTGGCAATTCGCGCCGCGACACGCGCCACCATGTGCGATTGCATCCCGTTTTCCGCCGCGTTGATCACCTCGACACCCGGCCCCAACGCCACGTCCAAGCGCCCGGCGAATGTCTGCGGGTACTCCACCCCCGCGCCCCACGCCGCCGACCCGCCGACGACGAACACGCGCTTTTCTTCCGGGCCTTTCGGCGGGTTCTTCCATTCGCGCAGCCGCGGATCGATCAGATCGCGATTCCCGTGCAGAACGACGTTCGGCGGACGCACGGTCAACGTCGCCTGGCACTCGTCCTTCCGCAATTGAATGGGATAGTACGGGCCGGGCCGGCGCTCGGTCGCCTCGGGTCGCCGCAGCACGAACCCGGCTTCCCGGCCCCAGGCGCCCGCAACACGCGCGCCGACCTCCGCCAGCGCCAGGGCGAAGACCACCGCCGCTGCCGCGAACGCAAAGCGACGGGCTCGGGAGGGACTGCTGCGGTGATCGGCACCGGTCATGGGAACTCCAGTGAAAGCGCGTTACGCCGTAGCGTATCATCTTCCCGCCGCACGAAAAACGGATTGTCGCCCAAATGAAAACGGCGCCTCAACGGGCGCCGTTTTTTGGGTATGTCCAAGCGATCAACCGCCGCAACAAGCGCCGTCGTCGCCCTCGTCGACCTGGCGGGATCCGCCGGTGTCATCATCGGCGTCGTCTGTATCGTCGTTGTCATTGTTGTCGTCGTTGTCATCGTCATTATCATTGTCGTCGTCATCATTGTCGTCGTTGTCGTCGTTATCGTTGTCATTATCATTGTCGTCGTCATCATCGTCATCATCGTCGTCATCATCATCGTCGTCATCATCGTCGTCGTCGTCATCGTCGTCGTCATCATCGTCGTCATCATCGTCGTCATCATCGTCGTCATCATCGTCGTC
>JAVCCK010000011.1 GCA_030765525.1 Candidatus Lernaella stagnicola | reverse complement strand
GTGCTGCAACTGATGAACCGCTCGCTGAATCTGGTCACGAACATCATCCCGCCGCTCGTGCTGGTCATCGGCCTGGCGGTGATCGTACACGTGCTCAACCGGTACGAAGAGGCGTATCGACGCATCGGCCGGCAGCGCGAGGCGCTCATCGAAGCCGTCGCGCACTTGGTGCACCCGTGTTTTCTGACGAGCCTGACCACGGCCATCGGTTTCGCGTCGCTCGCGATTTCCCGGATCAAGCCGATTCGCGAAACCGGGTTGCTGGCCGCGTTCGGCGTCATGATGGCCTTCGTTATCTCGATTGCCCTGGCGCCGGCGATTCTGTCGCGGCTCAAACCGCCCGTCGGCCGCGAGCGCCGCTCGCCACGGCACGATGCGGTCGACCGCGTGCTGCAGGCGTGCGCGCGGCTGGTGGTTCGGCGGCCGCGTCTGGTGCTGGTCGTCAGTTTCGTGACTACCGGCCTGGCGATTGTCGGCATGACGCAGCTTACGGTCGAAACGAACCTGATCGAATACTTCAAACCGGAAAGCCGCATCCGCAGTTCCTTCCGCTTTCTGCAGGAGCACATTTCCGGCGCGAACTCGTTGGAATTTTTTCTGGAGGCCGACCGGGACGAGGCCATGATCGAACCCGAGGTGCTGCGGGCGGTCGAGGCGCTGCAGCGCGAAATGGAAAAGTCGCCGCGCGTTACCTCCACGCAGTCGCTGGCCGACCTGGTCAAACTGCTCAATCGCGCCCTGCATGGCGACGACGAGGCATTCTTCCGCATACCCGATACACGCGAAGAGGTCGCCCAGCTTCTGTTGCTGCTATCGATGTCCGACGACCGCGGCGGGTTGGATCACTTCACCGACCTCAACTATCGGCACGGGCGCATCGCGGCGCGTATGACGACGGTGCCCTCGCAAGTGCTGCGCGGCTGGCTCGACCATTTCAACGCCTTTGCCGACGAGACGTTTCCCGATTACGTTCACGCCGCGGCAACCGGCGAAGTGGTGTTGTACGTCAACATGGAGCGAGAGCTTGTGGCGGGCCAACTCAAAGGTTTCGCGATCGCGATTATCATCATCATCGCCTGCGTGGTGTTAGTTTTCTGGTCGTGGCGCGTCGGCGCTTACAGCATGTACCCGAACATCATGCCCGTCGCGATGACCCTGGGTTTGATGGGGCTCGCGCGTATTCCGATCAACCTGGCCACGTGCATGATCCCGTCGATCGCCATCGGTATCGCCGTGGACGACACGATTCACTTCCTGGCTCGTTTTCGCGCCGAATATCGAGCGCAGCAGCAACCGGATATCGCCGCCGCCATCCATGTCACGCTGGCCACGACCGGCCGCGCGATGGTGATCACGTCGGTTGTGTTGTTCGGCGGTTTTCTCGTGCTGCTGGCTTCGCAGTTCCAGCCCAACCTCTATTTCGGCGCGCTGACGGCATTGACGATGGTGTGGGCGCTATTGGCCGATTTGCTGACGGTGCCCGCGTTGCTGGTCGTGTTGCGCCCGCGCCGTTTCTAATCGCCGCGCGGCGCGAACAATGTAAATTCGATCGGCGGCCCGTCCTCGACCCGGTACCCAATGCCGTCCGCCTTTTCGTAGCCGTCCGGGGGCGTGTCGGGCCAATCGGCAAACGTGAAGTCCGGTGGGAACAGGCCTTTGGCCAGCCCTTGATCCTGACGCAACGCGTGCTTGTCCGCCCCAACGACGATGTCCCTGAGCACGGCGCGCGACGGCCACGCAAGGTCGTGTTCGCCACCGCGAAAGAGCACGGCCCCTCCCCGCCGGAAACAGTCGACCAAGCGCTCGTAATGCTGGATGTGAAACGTGCCCGGTCCGAAGGGCGCAAAAGCAAGCCGCGGCTCGTGTAGTCGCAGCAGAAAGCGCAGGTGCTCCTCGTTGAAGTCCGTATCGGCGGAATGCTGCACGTAACAAACGCGCGGCGCCGGTGAATCGACCGCCCGCAGAATTCGCGCCGAATCCGCACTTGCATTCGGCAGCCGCCACATCTGCTGCGAGGCCAGGATCGTCGACGCCGCCGCCAACCCGCCCCACGCCACGATCACCAAAACAGTCAGTACTTTTCGCCCCCGCAAGACGCGTCGCGCGAAAACAACGGCCAACACGGCCATCGCCGGCGTGGCGGCCAACGCGAATCGCACGATATCGCTGGGGGCGATCACAAACACGAAGATCGGGACGAGCATCCAGACCCAAACCGGCAGCCACTTGCGGTCGCGGAACAACGGATACGCGGCCAGCGCCGCGAGGAAATACACAACGCCGACCGGTCCCCATTTGCCCGCCGCGTCCACGAGCAGGGGCGCGCCGCTCTCCGCCTGCCCCGGCCCGAACTCACGGTTGTACCCCACAACGTGCAGCAGCAACGCGCGACCGATATGCTCCAAACGCGGCAGGTACCAAAACGCCGCCACGGCAGCCGCCAACACCAACGCGCCGGCCAGCCACAACCCGCGGCGGGCGTCGAAGTCGCGCCGGTGCTGCGCCAACACGACGATCAACGACCGGGCGATGAAAACGGGGAACGTGATCTTCGCCAGCAGACCGAGGCCGCACAGCAAACCGAACGCGAGTGTCGCGGGCCGTCGCGCAAAGCCGTCCGAGGCGAGTAAGAAATAATTCGCCCCCGCCGCCGTGGCGACCAAACCCATCTCCAGGTTGTACTGGCGCGAATAGCTCAGCAGGATCGGCCAAAACAGCAATGCCGCGATGGCCGTCGCGGTCGTCGCCGAGACGCCGGGCGATGCCGAAGGCGAACAACAACGTCGCCATCCAGAAGAAGGTGCCGGTCAGCGCCATGGCCCATTGCGCGCGACCCAGCAGCTTCATCACCAGCGCGGAGGCGAAGTACGTGAGCGGCGGCCACCATGCCATCCATTCGACGTCGGGCTCCTGAAACAGCGTGCTTTTCGAATCCCACATGTTTTGATTCACGAGCAGGCCGCGCAGGTAGTGGTGGGTTTCATCTTGACCGCCGCAGGCGTACGGGTGTTGCGCCAGCCACAGGGCGTTGAGCGATCCGGCCAGCAGCAGCAGAATCACGACCGCAATCCAAGTGCGGCGGGTGGCGGCGCGATGCTCGGTCATACCGTGGAAGCCCCCAAGGCATTGTTGTTGGACGGCGCTTCGCTTTCAATTATGATGGCCGCGATGATCCAGCCCCGTCAAACGACCGATCGCCGGCCCCTGGCCCTACTTGCCGCCCTGCTGGCGCTGCACGTGGCGACCAACCTCATCTGGTTGGCGCAAACGACGTCGGTGGAAATCGGGCTGCCGCACAACCACCTGTTTCAGGCGCTCGATCACGCGCTCGATCTGCCCGGCGACGGGGCTTGGGGTCAACCCGACAGCTTCGTGTATCCGCTGTCGTCGTTTTTCGTGCGGCTGCTGGGACCGTCCTACTTGTCGGTCACGTTCGTCCACACTTTCTTTTTCTTGATCGCGATCCTCGGCGTCTTCTGCCTGGGTCGAGCGTTGCGTGACTCATGGACCGGCCTGTCGGCGGCAACGCTGTTTTCCTTCATGCCCGCCGCGTACGGCATGTCGCGTCTGTATTCCGACTTGCCTTTGGCGACGGCCGCGGCGGCCTGGGCGCTGTGGGCGTTGTGGCGCGCCGCGCGCGGTTGGATATGGGGCTGGGCGCTGGCCGGAGCGCTGATCGTCGTGGCGGCTTACGGCATGTTCGTGCCGAGCAACACGGTGCTGATCGCCCTGGCGTTGGCCGGGCCGACCTGCGCGGCGCTCGTGGCCGCATACCGGCGCAGCGGTCGCGGGGGACGAGTTGTCGTCGCGGCGGTGTTCGCTTTCGTGGCCGGGGTGACGCTGCTGCAGATCGTCAGCGGCGCGCTTTTCGAGAACTACTATTTCAAGGAATCAGCGCGCTTCGCCGACGTTTCGCTGTGGCGGCACCCTCATTACGTGATCACCCAACTGGTTTTGCTGGGCGGCTACGTGCTGCGACCGTTGCTGGCGCTGGCGTTGATCGTCGGCACGGTCCTGGCGTTCAGAAACAAATCGGAAGGGCGCTGGTTCCTGCTTCTGGGTGTCGTCGTGCCGCTGGTCGTCTTGACGCTCGTGCCCAAGCGCAAAGACCTCAACCTCTTTCCCCTGCTGCCCGCAGCGGCGGTCCTGACCGCGATGGGGCTGGCGCAGTTGCGACGCGCGCGACCGTTAATCGCCGGACTGGTCGCCGTGGCTTTTCTCCAGTTCGCCTACCACACGGTCACGCCCTATTCCCCGGCCCGCCTGGTGGACGCATTGCGCCTCAGCCCAGGCCTGGAAGCGCCACCCTACCCTTGGGCGACGGCTCCGTACCGCCATCCGCCCGCCCACCGGGCCGCGTCGGCGATCGTCGCGGAAGCCGCCCGGCGCTATCCGCCGGCCACCCGCTCGACCGTACACCTAGTGTCGATGGAAGAACCGCGCAACGACGCGCTGCAATTCGAACTGGCGCTCATGGACCGCCGCATCATTTATCATGGGCCGGAATGGCAGGGCGGCGAGCCGGCCGTCAAAGGCGATTTGCTGCTCGTACCCGCGGGAGTCCCCGTGCCGCCCGGTGCGGAGAAGATCGCGGCGACGGCTTTTTACGGATTGTATTTGCCGAACAGCGAATAGAGTTCGGCGGCGATAAGTTCGTGCCCTTCCCGGTTGGGGTGGCAGAAGTCGTGGAACAGGCGGTCCGCGTCGATCTCCTCACCGCCCGCGCGCACAAACGCCGCATCCAAATCCACCAAGGCCGTGTCGCCACCACGGGCGATTTCCCGAATGACCGCGTTGATCGACAACACCGCGCCCAGATTGCCGACCATGCCCTCCCGCGCCCGCCGGTAAGCCATCGCCGCTTCGTGCGGCCGGCCCGCGAGCCGGTGCTCCTCGCCCGTAAAATAGGTCGAAGCAGCGCCATCGCGGTCATCGTCGGGCTGAGGCAAAAAGTACGCGGGACACAAACGCCGCCGATACGGCACGGTGCACAAGATCACCCGCACGCCTTTCGCCGCGGCGTATTCGGTGATTTGCGCCAGATGAAACGCGAAGGCTGTCAAGTAATTGCGGCGCTGCTTCAGCCAGGCCTCAGTGTCGAAATCAGCGACGCGTTCCATTCGCTCCGCTGACTCGCATCCGCGCGTCGGATCGAAACGCCCGCGACCTGAGTCCGCCTCGGTGTGACGACGAAGCCGCCGCACGCGGCGGGACCCGGCGATGAGATACCGATACGCGAAGCTGCGCGCCAGCGCGTGGTGGATGCGATAACGCAGGGGCGGCGCGGCCTCGTGACGCCAAGTGAGCCACTCATTGTTGCCGGAAAGGATGATCAACGCCGTCGGGGCCTGGCAATCTACGATGTGCTTGACGGCCTGCATCACGGACCGGGAATCCGCGCCGTTGCGCGCCGCGTTTGTCACGCTCCATGTATCGCCCAATTGCGAGCCCAAGCGCGCCGCGAAAGTGTCGGCATACTCGACGCCGTCTCCCCAAGCGGCCGACCCACCCACGATGAAAACCTTGCGCCGTGCACCGGACGCGTGGCCGCGTGGCAGAAAGCAACGCGGATCCTCGGGGTTGTCACCGATTTGCCGCAGCGTCAGCTCCGGTGGGCGAATATGCAGGGGGTCATCGCAGGGATCGGGCGCCTGCGACAGGGGTTCGTAGGGGCCGGCGCGATCGCCCACGGGCGGCCAATCGGTCACTTTTACGCGTTCGGCGACGCCCCAGGCACGATCGGCCACGCGCAGGAAAAGCTCGGATAATCCGAGGACCAACAACAGCGTAAGTAGTGAGTATCCGACCTTTTTCATCGAGTTGTGCCGACTCCTTGAGCGTCTTCTTTCCATCCGCACTTTATCATATTGCGCAGCGGAAATTTGACACACCGCGATCCACGCCTCACCGTTAAGCTGCTGGATAGTTCGAAGTACCACCTACATATAGGAGTAACCCTTGGTAAAAAATATCGACACGGGCGCCCTGCGCAACCTCGGCCCCATTCATCGGAACCTTCCCACCGCGGAACTGTACGAGCATTTCATCCGCCGAAATGAAGGGCGTATCGGCGCACAAGGCCAACTCGTGGTCGAAACAGGCAAATACACCGGCCGTTCGCCGCACGACAAGTACATCGTACGCGACAAAACGACCGCGAAAAAAATCTGGTGGAGCGACGACAACAAACCCTTCGACATCGACAAATTCCGGATCCTGGAAGCGCGGCTGCGCGCCTATTTCCAAGGCCGAGAGGTCTTCGTGCAGGATGTCTACGTCGGCACCGACCCGGCCTATCGTCTCGCACTGCGGATCATCACCGAACACGCTTGGACGAGCGTGTTCGCCCGCAGCCTTTTCCTGCCGGAAACCAACAAGCGCCGGCTCGCCCACTTCACGCCCGACTATACGGTCATCCAAGCGCCGGGCTTCCAAGCCGATCCCGAAGTCGACGGCACGCGCAGCGAAGCGTTCTCCGTGTCGAATTTCACGGAGAATAAAATCATCATCGGCGGCACGTCCTACGCGGGCGAGGTCAAGAAATCCGTTTTCACGCTGATGAACTTCCTGCTGCCGCAACGCAAGGTGCTGGGCATGCATTGCTCGGCCAACGTCGGCCACGACGGCGACGTCGCGCTGTTTTTCGGCCTATCGGGCACCGGGAAAACGACCCTCAGCTCCGATCCGGATCGCTCACTGGTCGGCGACGACGAACACGGCTGGAGCGAGGAAGGCATCTTCAATTTCGAAGGCGGCTGCTACGCCAAGGTGATCAACCTGTCGCAGGAGGCCGAACCGGTGATCTGGCAATGCGTGCACCAATTCGGCACCGTGCTTGAAAACGTCGTGACCGACCCGTTCACCCGCCGGCTCCGGCTCGACGACGACTCGCTAACCGTCAACACGCGGGCCGGATACGCCATCGGTCAAATCGAAAACGCCGTGCACAGCGGCCGCGCCGGTCACCCGCAAAACGTCATCATGCTCACCGCCGACGCCTTCGGGGTATTGCCGCCAATCTCCAAAATGACCGCCGACCAAGCCATGTACCACTTCATCTCGGGCTACACCGCCAAACTCGCCGGCACCGAACGCGGCGTCACCGAACCCGTGGCTACCTTCTCGGCCTGCTTCGGCCGACCCTTCATGGCGCTGCACCCGACGACTTATTCCCGACTGCTCGGCCGACGCATCGCCAAACACAAAGTCGACTGCTGGCTGATCAACACCGGCTGGACCGGGGGCCCCTTCGGCACCGGTCACCGCATCCCGATCCAACACACCCGCGCCATGATCCACGCCGCACTGGAAG